>CAZYHE010000646.1:0-2972 GCA_964647225.1 uncultured Anaerolineales bacterium | reverse complement strand
TGCCGCACTTCCATGCCTACTACGGTGAGTCGGTTGCCATTTACAGCATTGATCCCTGCTTGACTGACAAAACTCGGCGGCGCGCATTCCCCAAGTGGCGCGAGCTGTGGTATACTGTTTGGTTGCAGACCACTTGGGAGAGTGACACATGGAACACACGCCGCGCTTATATGACACGTTGAAAGACGTACTGGGCCACCACCGCCAATGGCTGGATGTCCGGCACATGCAGACCTTGGTCTGGATGATGGTCGGGCTGATCGAGTCGGGTTTGATTAGTCTCACACAATGGGCGCCCTTCGTGCATGGGCGGGCGGTGTTCGCCCAAAGTACCGTCCGCCGATTTGCCCGCTGGCTCAACAACGACCGCATCGATGTACATAAGCTGTATGGGCCGTTGATCCAGGAAGCCTTAACCAGTTGGGGCTGCCATAAGCTGTATCTGGCGCTCGACACCTCGATGCTCTGGGAGCGCTACTGTGTCATCCGCATCTCGCTGATCTACCGCGGCCGGGCGATCCCGTTGGTGTGGCAAGTCATCGAGCATGCCAGCAGCAGTATCGCCTTTACAACGTATGAGGCGCTGCTGGACAAAGCCGCCACACTCCTCCCGTGGCACTGCGAGATCGTGTTTCTGGCCGATCGCGGGTTTGCTGACACGGCGCTCATGCGCCACGCTTCGAAATTGGGTTGGCACTGGCGCATCCGCATCAAAGGATGCTTTATCGTCTATCGCCGCGGGCGGCGCGGCCTCAAGCTCAGCGACTACGCGTTGCCGGCGGGTCACGCCCACTTTTGGCAGCATATCCACATTACGGCCGAACGCTATGGCCCAGTGTATCTGGCCCTGGCGCACCTGGCCGAAAACGGCGAGCGCTGGTTCGTGGTCAGCGATGAACCCACCAGCTTGACGACCCTGGATGAGTACGGCTTGCGCTTCGATATCGAAGAGAACTTCTTGGACGATAAGTCGAACGGCTTCCAGTTGGAGTCCTCCCTGGTGCGATCCGCCGACGCCTTGACCCGCTTGGGCTTGGTCTTGGCGGCCACGACACTGTATTTGGTCGCGCAAGGCACCGAAGTCGTCCAACAGCAGAAACGGCGCTGGGTGGACGCCCACTGGTTCCGCGGCAGCAGCTACCTCAAGATCGGCTGGCACTGGGTCAAGCGCGCCCTCAGCCAGGGCTGGGCCCTGCTGCGCAAACTCAAACTCTCGGGGGCGCCGGACCCCGAGCCGGCCAGGGCCTCCCGCAATCAGTACATAGACAACCCTGGCCCAGCATTCAAAGTCAAGTTTGTCAACTACGCCGAGACGTAGTTTTGTCAGTCAAGCAGTGCTGCTATCTCAGATTATTACCGTCTGAAGTAGCCGATGCTCTCTCCAAGATCGGCGCGATCCTGCGCATCTAGCCCGTCCGGCACGAAAAAAGCGCTGCCGACAAGAAAGGGTATCGACACCTCGGTGCGAAAGCATCAAGGTGTCCATGCCATGTGCAACCTGATTGCCGCGCACTTGCTGACAAAGGATGGACTACTACCTGGCGATTCCACTTAAGAAGGGTCAGCTTTCCTGTCGGGAACTCCTGAACGACCTGAACTTAAGCAAGGATTGCGCCCAGGATGCGCCTCTGATGATAGATTTGGTAGACAGCCTCTACAGCCGTGATGCAGGGCTGCGGAGCATGATTTATAAGCGGGGCTTATGAACCCACGCCTCAGAAGATAGAAAGGTAGCATGAACTCAAAACTGACAATTGCGATCCCGACCTATAATCGTGGCGCCAACTTGGACACGCAATTAAGCTGGGCCGTCGCGGATATTGGCGATAGATGGGATCTCTGTAATCTCGTTGTTTCCGATAATGCTTCGCCAGACACGACGCCGGCTGTGTGCGAGAAATGGCACGCGGTTTTAGGTGAGCACTTGACTGTCTATCGGCAGAGACGCAATATCGGCTCAGGCAATAATTTTCACTTTGTGATTGACCAGGCTACGAGTGAGTATGTCTGGGTTGTTAGTGACGATGATGCCATTGCAGCAGGAACTGTCCGGGCTATTCTGGAGTTATTGACACAGAATGAGAGCCTGGGGCTACTACACCTGAATTTTCGGACGACTGATAACTACGATGGCCCCACAGTGCAAGACCATGTCTATCCGTGGACGGATGATCAGTATGCCGCGCCTGGGGCAGAGTTGTATCAGCAGTGTCTGTTGAACTACGAGACTGCTTTGCTGCTTATCACAGCCAGCATCCTAAAGAAACAGTCTGCGCTGGCAGCGATCGCGGATTGGCCTGGTTGTTTCCAAAACTCAGCTTGTTTTACGTATTTGAGTGGCTATGCAGCGCTGACTGGCCCCATGTGCCTACGCGGGAAGCCATCGCTTACGTATCCACTTCATTCTGGAAACCTGCAACGCTGGCTGGTTACGGAATTCTATCACATGCCAGAGGTGTACCTGCGCTTCGCCAAACTCGGCTATGATCGAGCTTTGATGCGGGCACTTATTCTGCGCCGGGCCACCATCTTGAATTTCATGCGGAAATTTCCACTCGAATTCGCAAAGTCTCTCCGAGTATATTCCGAAGCCATGCGATTGCGAACGCCCCCGCTGTGAGGTAGTTAGCGAGTGCTATGATGACTGAAGGTGAACACAATAGCTTGGAACCCGCCTTGCCATCGAGCGCGCCATTGGCTTACCAAGTGGTGCGGGGTGGCTTGTGGGTGGTATTAAGCTCCTATTGGGCGGTGGCATTTGGCTTTGCGGCCAACATAATTCTGGCACGCTTGATCGTTCCCCAGGCTTACGGAGAGTTTGCACTGGCGATGTTTATCGCACAGTTGACGCGATTACAGCCCAAGCTTGCGCTGAGTTTGGCGTTCTCGCGCCAAAAGACGACTACCGGTGAATCGGTCGGTACCTATCTGATTATGGAGTCAATGGCGGCCGCGGGCGGAGTCGTGCTCAC
>CAZYHE010000645.1:0-2974 GCA_964647225.1 uncultured Anaerolineales bacterium | reverse complement strand
GCGCCGACCGCCGCGGCCACCAAAGCCGCCGCGACTATCGCGCCCACAGTCGCGGCATCGCCCACGCCCGCCCAGATCGCGGCCACCGCGACCCAGGCGGTTCTGGCGACCACCGCGACAGCCCCCACCCCGACTCCCATGCCGGTCCCGGCCGGGGTGCGCGTGCCGGCCGACGATCCGGCGGTCGAAGCTGGCCCCGTGACCTTCCCCGGCGAGGGGCTGACGGTCATCGCCTATCAGGCCAAACCGAAGGGCAACGGGCCATTCCCGGCCATCGTGGTCGCGCATGAAAACCGCGGCCTGACCGATTACGTCCAGGACGTGGCCCGGCGATTGGCGAAGGCGGGCTACGTGGCGCTGGCAGTGGATCAACTCTCGAAGCAGGGCGGCACCGCCAAGGTCAGTGATCCGGCGCAGATCCCGGCCGCGCTGAGCGCGGCCTCGCCCGATGAACTGACCGGCTTCTATCTCAGCGGCATCAAATACTTGCAGGGGTTGCCTTTTGTTCAGAAGGAACGCCTGGGCATGGTCGGCTTCTGCTTCGGCGGCGGCATGACCTGGCTGGCAGCCACGAAATCGCCCGACCTCAAGGCCGCGGTGCCGTTCTACGGCCCGAACCCGCCGCTCGAGGGCGTGCCCAACATCAAGGCCGCGGTGCTGGCGATCTACGGCGAGACCGACTCACGCATCAACGCGGGCATCCCGGCCATCGAAGAGGCGATGAAGAAGGGCAACAAGACCTTCGAGAAGATGGTCTACCCCGGCGCGGGCCACGCGTTCCACAACGACACCGGCCGCGCCTACAATCCGAACGCGGCCGAGGATGCGTGGAAACGGACCCTTGAGTGGTTTGCGAAGTACGTCAAGGGATAACTGAAGCCGAACCGCGTAGAGACGTTGCATGCAACGTCTCTACGCGGTTCGACACAAGTCTATCGCCCAATTATGTCACAGATCGGTATAGGAGTTTGAATAAGGCCTAAAAACGAGTTTCATCAAGATTACCACGAATCTATTGACACGCCCCGGCCCTTGTGCTATACTGGAAACGTTACCGGAAGCGTTTTCGGTGTCTTTCCTCCTTCATTTTGCCCAGAGGTCCGCCGGTGATTGTAAGCATCCGCGATGTGGCCCAACGTGCTGGCGTCTCGATCAGCACCGCGTCGCGCGCGCTGAACAATAAGCCGGATGTGAACAAAGAGGTGCGCCAGCGCGTCGTCACGGCCGCGGATGAATTGCATTATTCGGCCAATGCGCACGCCCGTGTGCTGGGCGGCGGCCGGAGCCGCACCCTCGGCCTGATCATCGCCAGCACGAGCGCGCCCTTCCTGAACACCGTCGTGACCGGCGTCTTGGACACCGTTGCAGCGAACGGTTACAGCATCATCGTACACAACACAGACGAGGACCCACAGCGTGAGCTGCAGGCGTATCAGCAATTGCGGGCGGAGCGCGTGGTCGGATTGCTCATCACTTCGGTGCAAGCCGGAAGCGCGCCGCTGCGGCAATTGCAGGAGGACGGCACGCCTTTTGTGCTGGTCAACCGCCGATTGGATGACCTGGAGACAGATTACGCGTTGGGTGACTTGCAGGATGGCGTCCGGCAGATCATCACCCACCTGTATCAGCTTGGGCACCGGCGGATTGCCTATCTTGCCGGCCAGATGCATCGTTTCCCGGTGCGTGAGCGCTGGATCGGCTATCGGCAAGGTCTTGAAGCGCACGGGATCTCATACGATCCGCTCCTGGTCACAACCGAGGATGGCAATATAGATTCGGTCTTCGCGCAAGTCCAACGCCTGATGCAAGAATTGGCTCAGCCCCCCACCGCGATCTTCACCTATAACGACTGGCAGGCCGTGGCGGTGCTCCATGCGCTCCATGAACTTGGCTATCAGGTTCCAGCCGATATCTCAGTGGTGGGCTACGATGACCTGGATATCGCCCGCCATCTGATGCCACCATTGACTTCGATGACCCAGCCCGCCTATGAAATCGGGCAGGCGGGCGCCCAAATCCTGATTGATCGCCTGCGCCAGCCGGCCGATGCGCCGTGGGCTTTGCAGCATATGATCTTCAAATCCGAATTGATCGTTCGGCGGTCCACAGGCCCGGCGCCCATGAGGAACCCATGAACAGTGATCCCAGCCCAGCCGGCCGGCCGGCCTTCACCGACGTTTCGATCTACAACCATCCGAGCGGGCTGCTTTCGTTCTGGTATGCGCCCGAATGGCGGCTCGATGTCGCGGCGGCGGCTCTGCCTGCGATCACCTTGACGCCCGATCCGCGTGATCCCGAGACGCACATGGCGATCACCGTTCGCGACTTGGCCGCGCCGTTGGCCGTCAAGGAGCGGCCTGCCATCCTGGAAGGTGTACGCGCGGGGCTGGCAAAGCTGGAGGATGGCATGATCGAGTCGCTGTCCGAGCTGCGCGAGGATGGCCGCTGGGGCGTCGAATGGCACTGCACCTTCCTGGCCGGCGGCGGAAGGTATCGCCGCCGGGGCCGGATTTTCTTCAGCGACCGCTTCCAGTACGCGATCGTCCTGCAAGGATCGAGCGAGGGCCGTTACGCGTATTGGCAGGGGATGTTCGAGTGGACGATGCTCACTGTCGGCACGGCGTCGTTTTCCATCACGGGATGGCAGACGACCGCCGAAGCGCAAGAAGGATGAATCCGTATAATCCTGCATGACCCATTTCTCAAGGAGGAACCTCGATGTCCAAGCCTACTCAGATGGACCGCAGAACGTTCTTGAAGGCGGGGGCAATGGCCGTTGCGGCGGCCACCGTCTCGGCGTGCGCCGCGCAACCCGCGCCCGCGCCGGCCGCCCCCACCGCCGCGCCTGCGCCGAAGGCGGCCGACCCGACCAAAGCGCCGGAGCCAACCAAGGCCCCCGCCGCCGCGCCGGCCGCGACCAAGGCCCCAGAGCCGACCAAAGCTCCGGCGGCTGCGCCGGCAACTTCCCAATTCA
>CAZYHE010000644.1:519-2982 GCA_964647225.1 uncultured Anaerolineales bacterium | reverse complement strand
GCCAATTTTGTGGTAAAACTACTTCATCATCCCAAAGTAGCAGGAGCCATATGACACATCCAGAAGCCGTGATCGAAAAAGCCAAACAAATTGAACTTTTGCTGAACCGAGTAGAGGTCGGTGAGCCATTTGAACAAGTATTGGCCGAATTAGGATTTGCTTTCAGCATTGACGACTTGCCCAAGTTACAAGCAAAATATGTAAGCGGAGGAAGAAGTTTCGAGGTGCTAATCGACGGGCGCTACGGACATTGGCAAACGGTCAATTCTGCTGTGCGCGAATGGCTATATGAACGCAAAAAGCAGGCTGAAGAACTGAGCGCCCCCCAACTTGCGAATGAGATGGAAAAGAAGTTTGAAGTGCGGGTGGCAGCAGGGCATATTAACTACTTGCTCCGAAAGCGGGGCCTGACAAACCGTACCGGACGCCCAAAATCATGTTCTCAGACTGAAACAGCCCAAGCCCAGCAAGAATTTTCAGAGCAAATCGATGAAAATGCCGGGATTTTTTTCCCTGGAAGCAGCCAAACAGGAAATGAAGATTGCGGAAGCAGTAGAAGCCCAGATTGAGGCGGCGCGCCAGGATGACCAAGATGGTCACGTGCTGGAATTACGGATCATGCAGCATGAATTAGAGACTTTCTGGCGCAAGTTGGATCACCTGATATACCTGCCAATTCTGGGTCTGGAACGCCCCATTGATTTGTACTACTACCAAAGGGCCGGGTTGAAAGTGTTGCATGGGTTCACCTATAAGTATCTGCCGTTAGAGCAGTTTCTCGGACAACTTACCCGTTTGCAGATCGGCTACCCGCTGGCAGATAGACTGGCTAAGGTTTACGGTCAGGCATGGTACCCTGGCAACGAGCCGATCTTCATCTACACTGACTGGCATTCAAAGCCACATTGGACAAAAGAAGATCACCTGTCGGGTGCAATCACCATGTGGGGACGGGTGATGCCTGGAACACACCAACTCATCATCAATGGCCCTGAAGGACATTGGCTGGGCGGTTGGAATTATCCGATTGATGCTCGTTTACCGCATGTTCTGATCGATTTGGAAATCGAGTTGGCAAACAAGCTTGAACGCCCGATTGCATACAACATTTTCGACAGTGAAGGGGGTGGACTGCCAGTTGCGTTACGTTATAAGCAGGCTGAGCGAGAGTACATCAGCGTTCTTCCGCGTCAGGGCCATATTCTGACCGAGTTCGATATTATTGGCGAATGGGAGGCGCTCGAAGGGGGCCCAAAGCATGAAGCAGTAGACGCAACCTGGCATGACCCTGAAATTGCTCAGTCAGACCCACGACGTCTGGTACTGATGCGCCGAATTGGGCAAGATGTGAACCCGACGCGGGTCTACGCCGGACGCATCCCAGCAGCAATCTTGGCTGTTCAGGTTCCGGGTTGCTTCCGCCAACGTTGGGTGTGTCAAGAACGACGCATCCGAGAATTGGTCAATGGGGCCAATCTCAACGCCAACTACGGATATGCCTACGATTTAGTCAATAACCGTACCCACAAGCGCCAGTGGGAAGCAGCTCAGGCCCGCGTAGAAACCACCGAACGCCAATTGGCCGACCATGCCGAGGCTTTGGTCAACCTGAAACATCAACAGGATGCTTTTCAACAAACCAGGCAGAAAGAACAAGCTGAGCTGGAAAAGCAGATTGAAGCCCAAATAAACGAAGTTGAGCAACATAAGCAACAGGGTTTACGTTGGCGACGATGCGCACAGAGACAGAACCTTCTGGAACGTACTCTCGCGCAAGAAAAAGATCGTGATCTCAGCCGATCAAAGCGAGAAGACAACAAAATCCAGCAGCATCAAGCACAACACGATCAGTTACAGCAGGACCTTGTGTCACGTCAGACCGTCCGAGATGCTATCGATACAAAAACTCAGTGCCGAGAGCGCAACCTTGAGAAAGATCAGATCATGCTAGATTTGCAGGTACTCCTGACAAACCTGCACGATTGGGTGCGCACGCACTATTTGGATCCCAAGTGGCAGAAACTTGAATTGAATACTGCCACAGAGCTTATCTATCGCAAGCCCGGGCGCGTGATCTGGGGAGCGGAGATGATTGAAGTGATCCTTGAACCCTACCGTTATACTGAACAGCAGCAAGCGATGGAAGCTACATGCTCCCGTTTCAATGCTGCCCGGCTGCGCTGGCGTGATGGTCGGTTACTAATCATCCGGGTTGCGACAGCGTTACATTCCAATTATGCGATTGCTAAGATGCCGGTCTAAACTCATGCTAACATTTTTCATACAATCCGTTTGCCTTTTTCTTATACGCACGGTTTATCATAAGTTCAATGTTGAATCAATAAAACATCAATTTCAAATTGATCTTCGTAATAGGAGGCTTAACTATGTTTGGACGATATTCACAATCTGCTGATGAGATGCGCCGCTTTTAACACGAGATGAACCGGCTTTTTGATACCG
>CAZYHE010000644.1:0-509 GCA_964647225.1 uncultured Anaerolineales bacterium | reverse complement strand
CAAAGCAAGGTCGGCTATGAGCAGCTCTGCCAGAAATATGCCCAGCGCGTGTTGATTGTCTGGTTTACCGGTTTTTCTGGGTCCGGCAAAACCACCCTTGCGCTGGAAGTGGAAAGATACCTGTTCGAAGGGGGTTACATTGTCTACCACCTGGACGGAGACAACCTGCGTTCAGGGCTTAACGCCGGGCTGGGTTTTTCGTTGGACGATCGTCAGGAGAATATCCGCCGCGCCGCCGAAGTCGCCTGCCTGTTTCAAGATGCCGGGATCATCGTGTTGGCCTCGTTTATCTCACCCACGCGCGCCATGCGCCAGGCAGCGCGTCAGCGCGCCCGCCCTGGCGAGTTCATTGAAATCTATGTACGCGCCTCCATAGAGACCTGCGCCCAACGCGACCCCAAGGGGTTCTACCGCAAAGCCAACGCCGGTGAAATTAAAGATTACACCGGCATCAGTCAGGGGTACGAAGAACCGCTCAATCCCGAACTGACGCTGGATACTGAACATTA
>CAZYHE010000643.1:0-2991 GCA_964647225.1 uncultured Anaerolineales bacterium | reverse complement strand
CCTTTTCACTTGTCTCCACGTCAGGTGATTGGCGATACCTCAAATGCTATAGCCTATCATTACTGTTGGATAGCCTTATCAGTATGCACCCCATAACAAAGCATGAAGGCGACGTGGGGCGTGGCTACGTGATAGAGTTTGTAAATAGCCGGTTCCCCATAAACGAATTCCTCCAAATCGTCAACGCCAAGAAGGTCGAAGGCAAACTGTGTAATACGGAATTTTTACTGAGCAGCGAGCAATTGGAAGCACTACGCGATCTAGCAAGTCGAATGCAGCCGTGACGATCGGTTTGACAAACTCTGCAATGAGGGGAATGCTCTTGAACTAGAAAGGCCGAGCGGCGAGACGTTGCATGCGTTTTCGTCGTTCGAAGGTCTTTCAGTGTGCTATCGGTGGTCTGACAGGACAGAGCCCACAATTGTGGGCCTTTTTCTGTTCTGGACACCTCTTGCACAAACCTACAACCCCAACACCGGCTGCCCCGTCTTCGGCCCCTCGACCTTCTGCGCCTGCTTGAACGTTTGCGCGGTCGGCGGCATCTGCACTTGCGCGCCTTTGAGCAGGCTCTCGATGGTGAGAATCTGTACGCGGCGGTAGTCCTGGTTCCAGCCGGGCGAGTGGTAGTAGCCCGCTACGACGGCGGCGGTCTCCATCGGGCCGGTGGGCGGCTCCAGGGTGAGGAAGACGCCCAGGGCGGCCTTCTCCGATTCCACCGTCCCGATCAGGTCGCGGATGTCGCGAGCGTCCACACCGCCGCTTTTCACCTGGACGAGCACGCGCTTGGGTTTGCCGGTGTTGTCGTCCAGGAAGGTGATGACGCCGTCCACCCCTTTGTCGCTGCCCTTTTTGCCGGTCTTGCTCCCCTCCTGCCCGCCGAGCGGCTTCGCGCGGATCAAGGAGAGCGCCCACCACTGGAACTGATAGCGGTCGTCGTGCGCGAGTTGGCGCGCCGCACCGAGGTCTTCCGGCTCGCCGATCACCTGAAAGTGAATGCCGGGGAACATGGTTTCGAGGCGGTATTTTTGCAGCGAGATCGCCAGATGCGTCACGTCAATGCCGATCCAGCGGCGGTCGAGCTTCTGCGCCGCGGCGATGGCCGTCCCGCAGCCGCAGAACGGGTCGAGCACCAGGTCGCCGGGGTTGCTGCTGGCCTGGATGATGCGCTCCAGGAGCGCGAGGGGCTTTTGGGTGGGGTAGCCGAGACGCTCGGCGGCTTGGGAGCCGATAGCCTCAATATCGGCCCAAAGGTTGTCGATCTGTTGACCAGGTTCTGCCTGGGGTCGCACCTTGCGCCGTGGCACTCCGTTGCTAGTCCAGAATAAGTCACTTTGGCTATCCAGCGTTGCAAGTTTATCTTTGGTTAACCGCCATCCTTCCGGACCGGGGGTGAAACCTTTGTACTCGTAGACGAGATTAGGTCGCGCTCCCATCGAAGCAGAGCGCAGCAGTGGTCCGCTGGAATATGGCCCTTTATTGTCCATGAGGGGGTAACGTTCCTTAAGCTCATCGTCATCAAGGGGAGTTCTGATCCTGTCTGCGTGAAACTCGTAGTTCGAGGTCTTGGTATAGAATAGAATGCTATCTGTTGAGGCCCCGAACTTCCGCGCCTCAAACTGCGACCCCTTTGGCCGTTTGTACCTGTGCCAGACAATCTCATTTCGATAATTTTCTGGACCGAATGCGGTATCGAGCACAATCTTCAGATAATGACTTGCCGTCGGGTCACAGTGCAGATACAAACTCCCGGCCGGCTTGAGCACGCGGTGCAACTCCACCAGCCGGGCGGCCATCATCACCAGGTAGGCCATCATCTGGTTTGCGCCGATGAACTGGCGCAGCGCGCCGATCATGCCCTGCACGTTGGCCGGCGCATCCGTCACCAGCGCGTGATAGGTCTGCTCGGCCGCATCGCCCCAATGCCAGGTGTCATCGAAGGCGACGAACTGCGATTCCGACTCGTGCCCGGTCTCGTCCTTGAACAACACGTTGTACGACCGGTTCGAGTTGAAGGGCGGGTCGAGGTAGATCAGATCCACGCTTTCGGTCGGGAGGTAGTCGCGCAGGATCGGCAGATTGTCGCCGTAGAAAAGGGTGTTCTCGGTGACGGGTTTGGGTGTCACGATTGGCTCCGGGGCGAATAGGCAAGCTGGCTCGGTCGGACGCATAGCGGCACGCCCCGTTTTTCCGGGCGCCGGCCAGAGCGGGGAGCGGGGGGTCAATCCCGCAACTGCTCCCAGATCGGCCGGTTGTCCGTCAATTGGAGCGTCCGCCGCAGTTCGATGATCTCGTCGCGCAGCGCGGCCGCCTTCTCGAACTCGAGATTGGCCGCGGCGTTCTTCATCTGCTTCTCCAGGTCTTTGATCAGCCGCGTGGCCTCGTCTTTGGGCATGGCCGCGGGCCGCACGCGATACTCCGGCTTGCCTTCGGCGATGGCGGTCGCGGCGGCCGGCTGGCTGGCCGCGATGCGTTGCGTCAGGTCGCGCACCGATTTGATGATGGATTGCGGCACGATGCCGTGGAGCGTGTTGTGCGCCTCCTGCTTGGCGCGGCGGCGGTTCGTCTCGTCAATCGCGCGGCGCATCGAGGCAGTGATCTGGTCGGCGTACATGATCGCGGTGCCGTGCAGATGGCGCGCCGCCCGGCCCACCGTCTGGATGAGCGCCTGCTCGGAGCGCAGGAACCCTTCTTTGTCGGCGTCCAGGATCGCCACCAGGCTGACCTCCGGCAGATCGAGGCCCTCGCGCAACAGGTTGATGCCCACGACCACGTCGTAGACCCCCAGGCGCAGGTCGCGCAGGATTTCGATGCGCTCCAGCGTGTCCACCTCCGAGTGCAGGTAATGGACCCGCACCCCCACTTCCTGAAGATAATCCGCCAGGTCTTCGGCCATGCGTTTGGTCAGGGTGGTGACGAGGACGCGCTCGCGCACGGCCACCCGCTTGCGGATTTCGCCCACCAGGTCATCCACCTGCCCCTTGGTCGGCCGGA
>CAZYHE010000642.1:0-2993 GCA_964647225.1 uncultured Anaerolineales bacterium | reverse complement strand
AGTATTCGAGCAGGTCGTCAATGAGGCGCTGCATCCGTTTGGCGCCATCCACCGCAAAGGCGATGAATTCGTCGGCGTCGCTGTCGAGCTGGCCCTGGTAGCGTTCTTTCAGCAGGCCGACGAAGCTGGCGACCATGCGCAGCGGCTCCTGCAGGTCGTGCGAGGCCACGTAGGCGAAACGCTGTAATTCCTCGTTGGAACGCTCCAGTTCGGCCAGGGTGCTCTGTAGCTTCGCCTGGGCCAGTTTTTCCTCGGTGATGTCATCGAAGGTGCCCAACACGCCGGTGACGGCGCCATCCGGCCCGTGCAACGGCACTTTGCTGGTGCGCAGCCAACGCTGCGCTTTGCCGGGCATCGTGACGGATTCCTCGTAGCCGATCAACGGGGTATCGGTTGCGATGATCTGTTGATCCTCCCGCTGGAAACGTTCGCCGATATCGCGCGAAAACAGTTCAGCGTTGGGCTTGCCGATGAGCGCCGACGCATCGCGCAACCCGTGGTCCTGTAGGTACGCGCGGTTGGCGCCCTGGAGCACCGAGTTGCGATCCTTCCAGAAGACGCGTTGCGGGATGGTATCGAGCACGGTGCGCAGCATCTCTTCGACGCGCTGGCGCTCGGCCAGCTCGGCCTGCATGGACTGCAACAGTTGCGCGTTCTCCAAAGCGATGCCGGCCTGATCGGCAAACGCTTGCAGGCGGTCGGCCTTCTCCTGGGTGAAGAAGCCGGGCGTGGCGCTGTCCAGGCTGAGGAAGCCGATGCACGTTCCCCGCACGCGGATCGGCGCGGCGGCGTGCGAACGCATCCAGCGCGTGCCGGGCGAATCCACCCAGGCCGGGTCGGCGCGGGTATCCGCGATGGCCTGCGGCCGGCCGCTCGCGCGGATCGCGTTCAGGTTCGTCGCCGCGGTCAGCGGCAGACGCACGGCCAGCAGCTCCCCCTCATCCACCCGGCCTGCGTAGCCGCGATGGGCCGCCACGCGCGCCACGTCATCCTCGATCAGCAGCAAGTTAGCCGCGTCGTGCTGCATCACGCGACCGACAACCTCGAGGATGCGGTTGAGCATCGCGTCGAAGCCGAGCGGGCTGGTGAGCGCGGCCGCAGCGTCGCGCAACGCCTCGGCCATGATGCGCTGCTCCTGTTCAGCCTGCTGCGCCTGGATCAACTCAGTGATGTCGAATGCTGTACCCAACCCGGCCGGCCGGCCGCGATATTCGATCCGACTGGCCGTGAAATCGGCCCAACGCAGTTCACCGGTTTTCGTGAGAATCCGGAAGCGATAATGCGCGGGCACGATCTCGCCGCGCTGCCGGGCCAGCCCGCGTTCGCGCACCACATCATGGTCCAGCGGGTGGGCGATCTCCCAGAAGCGCATTCCCACCAACTCCTGGGCGGAATAACCCGTGATGCGCTCGGCCGTTGGATTCGTATAGCAGATGAATTCATCCTGATAGATAAAGATCGCAGACGCGACGGTCTCGGCCAACACGCGAAACTGAGCCTCACTGTTGCGCAGGGCCGTTTCCGACCGCTTGCGGTCAGTGATATCCCGAAAGATGCCGAATACCTCCTGAAGCTGCCCAGTCGCGGACAAGTGTGGGGTTGCGGTGACCAAAATCTGCCGAAGCTCGCCGTTGGGACGACAAATCTCAAGTTCATAGGTGCTTCTGACGCCGGCGCGACGTTGAGCAGTTTGCGTCAGAATGATATTGAGTTGTTCGGGCGAAAGAAACTCGTGCAGCGACCGGCCGATCAGGCCATCGGCCGGCACGCCAAAAATTTCCGTGGCTGTGGGATTTGCGAAGATGAACCGCTCCTCGGAATCCACGATCCCGACCCCTTCGCCCGTATTCTCGATGAGTGTTCGGAATTGGGCTTCACTCTGGCTGAGCGCCGCGTTCGCAAGCGCTTGCTGCTGCTCCAGCTCCCGCCGCGCGGTGATGTCGCGGCTGCTGCCGCGCCGGCCCCACGGTTGGCCGTCCGCAGTGCGCACGGGATAGCACGTATGGGCCAGCCAGCGCACGCGGCCGTCGGGCCGCACGATGCGGAATTCCGTTTCGTCGGGTTCTCCGGTGACGGCCACGCGGCATTCGTGCGCGTCCCAGGTGGGCAGGTCGTCGGGGTGGACGATCTCGCGCATGAGGTTGGGCCGCGTGATGAATTCGGCTGCGGTGTGGCCGGTGAGGCGCTCGCACGCAGGGGAACAATAGCGGAGTTCCTCGTCCGGCCCGATCCAAAACTCCCAGGCATAGGTGTTTTCGGTGATGATCCGCAGCCGCGCCTCGGATTCAGCGCGCGCGGCCAGCTCGGCCTGCAAGCGCGCGTTTGTTTCGCGTAGCGCGGCTTCGGCCTGTTGCAGGCGCAACATCGCCTGGATGCGCGCCAGCAGCTCCCGGTTCGAGATGGGCCGGGCGATGTAGCCGTCGGCGCCGTGCTCCAGCCCCATGGCCTGGTCGAGGGTGCTGATGTTGGTGCTGGAGAAGAGCACCACAAAGCGCGCCGCGGTCGCGGCATCGGCCTTGAGCCGCCGGCACACCTCCCGGCCATCCAGGTCGGGCAAGCCGACATCCAACAGCACGAGTTCGGGCTGTATCTCGCGCGCCAGGCGCAAGGCCTCGGCGCCGGTCGTGGCCTCGGTGACCCGATACCCCGCGCCGGTCAGGGTGATGACGGTCATGCGCCGGAGCACCGTGTTATCATCCACGACCAGGATGTGTGTAAGCCCCTTTTCGTCTGTCATGGTCAACATCCCTCCGAATCACTCGCTCTCATTACCCACAGGCGTAGCGTAGCCCCTTGTGGGCGTCCCGACGGGCAGCGCCGTGCCGCCAACGGGCACAAGGCCCGATGCTACGTCAATTCTACCTGACCGGCGTAGCGTAGCCCCTTGTGGGCGTCCCAACGGGCACAAGGCCCGATGCTACGTCAATTCTACCTGACAGGCGTAGCGTAGCCCCTTGTGGGCGTCCCGACGGGCACAAGGCCCGATGCTACGT
>CAZYHE010000641.1:0-3006 GCA_964647225.1 uncultured Anaerolineales bacterium | reverse complement strand
ACGTCGAGTGGGATCACGTGGATTGCTACCCGACGCCCAAAGCGTTCGCCGATGCCTTCCGAACCTTCGCCGGCCAACTGCCGGATTGGGGGCTGCTGCTGCTATGCACGGACGATCCGGGCAGCCTGGCGTTGCGTGATGCCGTCAAACCAGGCGTGGCCGTGCGCACCTTTGGCCTTTCGCCAAACGCAAACTGGCAAGCACGGCGCCTGACGCCCAACGCCCGCGGCGGGCTGGACGCCGAGGTCTGGTTCGACGGGATGGAGGTCGCTTCACTATCGCTCGCGATCCCCGGCCGCCACAATATCCGCAACGCGCTGGCGGCGCTGGCGGCCGGCCATTGGCACGGCATCAAGCCGGCTTGGGCCGCCACCATGCTGCGCGATTTCACCGGCGCCGGCCGGCGCTTCGAGGTCATCGGCGAAGCCGGCGGGGTCGTGGTCATTGACGACTACGCCCATCACCCGACCGAGATCGCCGCGACCCTGGCCGCGACGCGCATCCGCTATTCGAGCCGGCGCATCTGGGCGGTTTTTCAACCGCACACCTTCAGCCGCACCCAGGCGATGCTGGGCGAGTTTGCCCGCAGCTTCGACGACGCCGATCAAGTGGTGTTATTGGATATCTACGCCGCCCGGGAGAAGATTGACCTGGGCATGCACAGCACGCAATTGCTTGCGCGCATGGATCACCCGGCCGCGCACTATCTGGGGACGATCCCCGCGGCGGCCGACTATTTGCTCTCGCACGTCGCACCCGATGATATCGTGATCACCATGAGTGCGGGAGATGGCAACCAGGTCGGACAGCTTCTGCTGGCCGGCCTGCGCGCCCAGGAGTTGGGGACACGGTGACACGGCGACACGGCGATTCAGATGTGTGGCAGTTTGACACTTCGCCTTGTCACCGTGCCGTTATCTCGGCGCCGCCGGCCTTCTACGAGGCCGCCAAAGCGCTCGGGGTAACTGTGGCCGCTGACGAGCCGTTAGCGCGCCATACCACCTTTCATATCGGCGGCCCGGCCGATCTCTATGCGGTGGCGAGCAACATCGCCCAGCTAGAGCGGCTGGCCGAACTGGCCGCAGTCCATGCCCTCCCGCTGACCATTTTGGGCGGCGGGAGCAACATCCTCGTCAGCGATGGCGGGGTGCGTGGGCTGGTGATCGCAAACCAAACGCGGAAATTCAGAATGCAGGATGCAGAACGCAGAATTGACGATTCCGTTCCGCACTCTGACTTCTGCATTCTGCACTCAGATTCCGGCGTGGCGCTGGCCGGCCTCGCCCGCTGGACGATCAAGCAGGGCTGGGCGGGGCTGGAGTGGGCCGTCAGCGTGCCCGGCACGGTGGGGGGCGCGGTGATCGGCAACGCCGGCGCACACGGTGGCGACATCGCCGGCAACCTGGCGTGGGCGCTGGTGAGCTATGCGGGAGCAGGCCGCACCTTGCTCACACGAGATGAATTGGCGTTCACCTATCGCAGCAGCTTGCTCAAACGCCAACTGGGGGCCGGCGAGATGCGGCCGGTGGTGCTGGCCGCAGGCTTCACCCTCACGCGCGGCGACCCGGCCGAGTTGACCGCCCGCGCCGATGGCTTCCTGGCGCGACGCCGGGCCAGCCAACCGACTGAGCCGAGCGCCGGCAGCATCTTCCGCAATCCGCCCGGCGACTATGCCGGCCGGCTGATCGAGGCAGTCGGGCTGAAGGGACACCGCATCGGCGGCGCGCAGGTGTCGCCCCGCCATGCCAACTTCATCGTCAACGTCGAGCGCGCCGCGGCCGCCGACGTGTTGGCGCTGATTGACTTGATCCGCCAACGGGTCTTCGCGCAATTCGGCGTCGAGTTGATCCCGGAAATCCTTTTCTTGGGGGACGGTTTTAAACCGTCGGCTGACCTAACCTCCGTATAAATCCTTACACTAAATGTGAGGTTGTTGTCGTAGAATGGAACCTCGAATGCATCCTAAATTACGTGTCGGTGTGATTTTCGGCGGCCAGTCGGGCGAACATGAAGTCTCGCTCGTTTCGGCGCGCTCGGTGATGGCTGCGCTCGATCCCGACAAATATGCGGTCGTGCCGATCGGCATCACCCACGCGGGGCGCTGGCTGACGGCCGGCGACCCGCTGGCGCTCCTGGCCGCAGGCCCGCTCGCTGAGCCGGTCGAAGCGGCGGCAGGCCTGGCGGGCGGCCCTTTGGCAGGCTCAGGGAACGGCCCGCTCGCTGAGCCGGTCGAAGCGGCGGTAGGCCTGGCGGGCGGCCCTTCGACAGGCTCAGGGAACGATCTCGCGGGGCCTGCGACTCCGGGGGCTGAACGTGAGTTGGTGCCGGGCGCGACGGGCCGGCGCTTCCCCGCGCTCGATGTGATCTTTCCCGTGCTGCACGGCCCCTTCGGCGAAGATGGCACGATCCAGGGCCTGCTCGACCTGGCGGGCGTGCCCTACGTGGGCTGCGGGGTGCTGGCGAGCGCGGTCGGGATGGACAAGATCGCCAGCAAGGCGGTCTTCGCGGCGGCCGGCCTGCCGCAGGCGCGCTACCTGGCGTTCATCCGCCGCGAGTGGGAGCGCAACCCAGCGGAGGTCATCGCGCGCATCGAGGCGGCGCTCACCTACCCGGTGTTCGTGAAACCGGCCAACCTGGGCTCGAGCATCGGCATCGCCAAGGCGCGCGATGCGGGCGAGTTGGCGGCCGCGCTGACCGACGCGGCCCGCTACGACCGCCGCCTGCTGGTGGAAGAGGGGGTGCCCAACGCGCGTGAAATCGAGTGTGCGGTGCTGGGCAACGATGATCCGCTCGCCTCTGTGCCGGGCGAGGTCGTGCCCTCCAATGAATTTTACGACTACGCGGCCAAATACATTGACGGCAAATCCGCGCTGCTGATCCCGGCCCCGCTGCCGGCCCCACTCGCGGCGCAAGTCCGGGAGATGGCGGTGCGCGCCTACAAGGCGCTCGACGCGTCTGGGCTGGCGCTGGTGGATTTTCTGCTGGACGGCGCGACGGACGAGCTAT
>CAZYHE010000640.1:0-3010 GCA_964647225.1 uncultured Anaerolineales bacterium | reverse complement strand
ATGTCGCGCTGCGCACCGCGGGGGTGATCGGCGCGCAACTGGCGGGCGCGGGGCTGGGCGGCGGCGCGATGGCCCTCGTGCGCGATGACTGCGTGCCCGCGCTTGAAGAAGCGCTCATTCTGCGGTATTATGAACCGCATGGTTTGCGGCCGGCCGTTCTGCCCTGCGTGCCGATCGGGGGGAGCGGTGTGGTGGCTGTCAACCGAGCTTGATTTGTTGTTTGTGCAAGACATCCCAACGAGGAGATCCATCCCATGACAACCTACTTTTCAACCATCCCATCCGCGGCCGGGCTGAACCGGCTGCCGACCAACCCGTGCAAGCTGTTGGATTTCAACCTGCTCGTCCTGAACGCGGGCGAGAGCTATGGGGCCGCGACGGGCGATCGCGAGGTGCTGGCCGTCATCTTGGGCGGCAATGGCACGTTCACGGTGAACGGCCAGGAGTTCAAGAACGTCGGCGGCCGGCCCAACGTCTTTTCCGGCAAGCCCTATTCGGTCTACATCCCGTGCGGCGCGGAGTACACGATCACCGCCGCCGGCCGGCTCGAAGTGGGGCTGTGCAGCGCGCCGAGCGACCTGAAGATCGCACCGTATGTCATCGGCCCGGAGAAATGTACATCGGGCGTGTGGGGCGCGGCGAACTTCTCCCGCAACTTCCAGCAGATCCTCACTCTGGCCGGCCAGCCCGACCTGCCGGCGCGCCGTCTGGTGGTGGGCGAGACCTACGTTCCATCAGGCAATTGGGCCACCTTCCCGCCCCACAAGCACGAGGTGGACGACCTGCCGCGCGAGGCGTTCCAGGAGGAGATGTATTTCTTCAAGGTCAACCCGGCCGATGGCTTCGGCATGGTGCGCTACTACAATCACGAAGTGGATCACGGCTACATCATCAAGGAAAACACGATCCTGATGGCGCCGAACGGCTATCACACCAACAACGCCGCACCCGGCTACACCTGCTACTTCCTCTGGTTCATGGCCGGCGAGCAGCGCGTGCAGGCCGCCGCCGATGACCCGGCGCTGGCCTGGGTGGGCCGCACGGTGCCGATGCTGAAGGCGTTGGGGCATTGATAAATGGAAGGAGGTGAACCGAAATGGGACACACCTTGCTGCTTGAAGTTCCAGACGAGATTTATGAGCCATTAGCCCAGACCGCCCAGACGACCGGCCACGCGCCGGAAGATCTGGCCCTGGAATGGCTCCAGTTGGCGCTCCGCAATGTCGAGCAAGATCCTCTTGAGGAGTTTATTGGCGCATTTGTTGGCTCTCCCGCTGATTGGGCGGACCGACATGATGACTACCTTGGTCGCGAGTTAATTCAAGAAATGTTGGGGCAAGGAGAGGCGGATGGCCCCCATGCGTGATCTGTTTGCCGACACGTCGGGTTGGGGGCACTTGTTCGATGCCGCACAAGACCAACACGATCTGGCCTCGAACATTTATCGCGCCGTGCGCCAGCAAGGGCATCGAGTGATTACCACGAACTACATTCTCGCAGAACTGGTGGCGCTCCTGACCAGTCCGCTGCGAGTTCCCCGGCCGCGACTGATTGCACTCATCCGTGGCATGAAGTCGTCGCCCTTTGTGGAAGTTGTACATGTTGATGAATTGCTCGATGACCAAGCCTGGCAACTCCTGGCTCAACGCCAGGACAAACAATGGAGCCTGGTGGATTGCACCAGCTTTGTTGTCATGCGGCAACGAGGCATTTCCGACGCTTTGACTACCGATCATCACTTTGAGCAGGCTGGATATGTTCGCTTGCTCAAGCCAGCAACAGGAAAGAGTGAGCTTCTATGATCCTCGATCTTTTTCGACTCGACGGTCGCGTCGCGTTGGTGACAGGCGCGGCGCGGGGCTTGGGGCAAGCGATGGCGTTGGGGCTGGCCGAGGCCGGCGCTGACATTGTCGGGCTGGATCGTTGCAGCAGCGATGAGACCGGCGCAGCCGTGACCAGCCTCGGCCGGCGCTTCAGTCAGGTCTGCTGCGACCTGCGCGCGGCGTCGGTGGCCGACCTGAACGCGGTCGTCGGCCAGATCGTGGCCGAGATGGGCCGGCTGGACATCCTGGTGAACAACGCCGGGATCATCCGCCGCGCGCCTGCGCTGGAATTCAGCGAGGCCGACTGGGATGATGTCATGCAGATCAACCTGCGCGCCGTCTTCTTCCTGGCGCAGGCGGCCGGTCGCGTGATGGTGCCGCAGGGCGGCGGCAAGATCATCAACGTCGCCTCGATGCTGTCGTTCCAGGGCGGCATCCTGGTGCCATCGTACACCGCGGCCAAGAGCGCGGTCGCGGGCATCACCCGCGGGCTGGCGAACGAGTGGGCGCAGCACGGCATCAACGTCAACGCCATCGCGCCCGGCTACATGGCGACCGACAACACCGCGCCCATCCGCGCCGACGCCGCGCGCGCCGAGACGATCTTGGCGCGCATCCCGGCCGGCCGCTGGGGCGAACCGGCCGACTTGCAAGGCACGGTCGTGTTCCTGGCATCCCGCGCATCCGACTACATGCACGGCACGATCGTCTGCGTGGACGGCGGCTGGATGGCCCGATGAACGATATCTCATCCGCCGCGGCGCGCTTCGCCCTCACCAACGGCCGCATCGCCTTGCCCGATCGCATCGTCACGGGCCAGGCCGTCGTGATCGAAGGGGACACGATCCTGGGGCTGGCCGCGGCCGATGACCTGGGCAGCGAGACCGAGCGGCTGGATGTCGGCGGCCGGTTGATCGCGCCCGGCCTGATTGACATTCACACCCACGGCGCGCTCGGCCACAGCTTCAACGAGCGGGATGCGGCCGCCTGGACGACCATCCTGCAAGAGAACGCGCGACGCGGCGTCACCTCGCTGGTCGCGACCATCGCGCCGGAGCCGATCCCCGATCTGGCCCGTTGTTTCGAGTTCTGCCGCCAGTGGATGCGCGAGGCCCGCGCGGGCGCGCGCGTCCTCGGCGCGCACCTGGAAAGCCCCTACGTCAGCCCGGCGCAGAAGGGCGCGCTCG
>CAZYHE010000639.1:0-3010 GCA_964647225.1 uncultured Anaerolineales bacterium | reverse complement strand
ATGATCCAAAGCAACTACTCCGCCTTCATGGCGCCCTTCTTTCGCAAACTTTCCGACGACCAGCTTGCGCGCATCCACGCGGCCAGCCTGGAAATCCTGGCGCGCACGGGCGTGCAACTGCACCATCCGCAGGCGCTCGACCTGCTGCGTAAGGCCGGCGCGGCCGTGGGGGAAGATGGCTGGGTGCGCATCCCGGCCCACCGGGTCGAGTGGGCGTTACGTGCCGCGCCCAAGCGCATCACCTGGGCGAACCGCCACGGCCAGCGCGTGATGGCGCTGGAGGGCCGCAACGTCTACTACGGCCCCGGCTCCGATTGCGTCAACGTGATTGACGTGCGCACCGGCGAACGCCGGCCCGGCACGCTGGCCGATATCGCCGAGGCCGCCCGCGTGCTGGACGCCCTGCCCAACATCAATTTCCTGATGTCCTTCTGCATGGCGTCCGACAAACCGCAGATCATCGCGGATCGCTACCAGATGCAGGCGCTGCTCACCAATAGCACCAAGCCCATCCTCTTCGTCACCACCGACTTCCCCGGCTGCGTGGACTGCGTCGAAATGGCGGAGATCGTGGCGGGCGGGGCCGATGCGCTGCGCCACAACCCGATCGGCGCGTGCTACATCAACGTGACCTCGCCGCTGGTGCATAACACCGAATCGCTCGACAAGCTGCTCTTCATGGCCGGCAAGGGGCTGCCCACCACCTACAACCCGGTGATCCTGCGCGGGGCGAATGGGCCGATCACCCCGGCGGGCGCGGTGGCACTGGCGAACGCGGGCGAGCTGGCCGGGCTGGTGATCGCGCAGCTCGTCAACGAGGGCACGCCGATCATCCTTTCCGGCGGCACGCAGGATATGCTCGACATGCGCACCACCGGCGACATCTACGCCGCGCCCGAAAACCGCGTGCTGTGCGTGGAGATGGCGCACTACTACAACATGCCGATCTTCGGGCTGGGCGGCTGCTCCGACTCGCAGCTTCCCGACGAGCAGGCGCTCATGGAGATCGCCCTCACGCTGTTGACCGAAACGCTGGCCGGCTCGCACCTGATCCACGATGTGGGCTACCTGGCATCGGGCATGACCAACTCCCTGGAGTCAATCGTCATGGCCGACGAGCTGATCAACTGGGTCAAGCGGTTCATGCAGGGGACTGAGGTTTCCGAGGAAACGTTGGCGCTGGATGTGATCCAACGGGCCGGACCGGCCAACACCTTCATGCAAGATGACCACACCCGCGCGCACTATCGCGAGGATTGGTATCCGAAGCTGGTGGAGCGGCGCAACTTCGACGCCTGGTCGGCGGCCGGCGGCCAGAGCTTCCGCCAACGCGCGCAGGCGCGGGCGCTCAAGCTGCTGGCGACGCATCGGCCCGAACCGCTGCCCGCCGATATGGCCGCGGCGATTCAGGGGGTGGTGGATCGGGCGGCGGCGCGGTATTTGTAGTTCACAAAGATGGTTGATGAATGGCTTCCCGCTCTAGCCGATGGACGAATATCGTTCGCACGAACGAGCCAGAACGGGAAGCTTGTTTCTTGACGCGTCCTTAGCGTCGCCTATACCACCTCTCCTACAACCTCTTTGGCAAAGACGATCTTCCCGTTTTGCAAATCCGCCACGATTGTGTCCCCGCGGCCGAACTTGCCCTCCAGCAGGGCGAGCGCCAGCGGGTCCTGGACGTGCTGCTGGATCGCCCGTTTGAGCGGCCGCGCGCCGTAGGTCGGGTCGTAGCCCGCCTCGGCCACGAAGTCGCGCGCCCGGTCGGTGAGGCGGAGCGTCAGACCCTGGCCCGCCAGCATCTTCTCCAGCCGCCGGAGCTGGATCGTCACGATCTGCGCCAGGTGCGCCCGGTTCAGGCTGTGGAAGACCACGATCTCGTCAATCCGGTTCAGGAACTCCGGCGGGAAGGCCCCGCGCAGCGCGGTCATCGCCCGTTCCGAGCGTTGGTCGTCGGTCAGCCCTGGATCGTTGATAAACTGGCTGCCGATGTTGGATGTCATGATCACGACCGTGTTCTTGAAGTCCACCACCCGGCCGTGCCCGTCGGTCAGCCGGCCGTCGTCCAGGAGTTGCAGCAGCGTGTTGAATACCTCGCGGTGCGCCTTTTCGATCTCGTCGAAGAGCACCACGCTGTAGGGCTTGCGCCGCACCGCCTCGGTAAGCTGGCCGCCTTCGTCGTAGCCCACGTAGCCGGGCGGCGCGCCGATCAGCCGGCTGACCGTGTGCCGCTCCTGATACTCGGACATGTCAATGCGGATCATCGCGGCCTCGTCGTCGAACAGGAACTCGGCCAACGCTTTCGCCAACTCGGTCTTGCCGACGCCCGTCGGCCCCAGGAAGATGAAGCTGCCGATGGGCCGGTTGGGGTCCTGCAGGCCGGCGCGGGCGCGGCGGACCGCACTTGCCACCGCAGCGATCGCCACATCCTGGCCCACCACCCGCTCGTGCAGCCGGTCGGGCATCTGCAACAGCTTGGCGATCTCGCCCTCCAGCAGCTTGCTGACGGGGACGTGCGTCCAGGTTGAGACGACCTCGGCCACCTCCTCGGCCCCGACCTCCTCTTTCAGGAGCATGCCCCGGCTCTGCATCTGCCCCAGCTCGGCCTCAGCCTCGTGCAACGAGCGCTCCAGCCCGGCCAGCTTGCCGTATTGCAGCTCGGCCGCTTTGTTGTAGTCGTAGCGGCGCTGCGCGGTCTCGATCTCGTGCCGCGTCTCCTCGATCTCCTGCTTGATGCCGGAGACCCGTTCGATCACGGCGCGCTCGCGGCCCAGCCGCGCATCCAGGCTGCGGCGTTCCTCCTGGAGATCGGCCAATTCACGTTCCAGGGCGGCCAGCCGCTCCTTCGAGGCCGCGTCGCTCTCTTTTTTCAGCGCCTCGCGCTCGATCTCCAGTTGCATCACCTTGCGCTTGATCTCGTCCAGCTCGGCCGGGTCCGAGGTGATCTCCATGCGCAACCGGCTGGCGGCCTCATCAATCAGGTCAATGGCCTTGTCGGGCAGGAAGCGGTCGG
>CAZYHE010000638.1:0-3021 GCA_964647225.1 uncultured Anaerolineales bacterium | reverse complement strand
AGCGTGGACACGAAACGCTTTGCCCATACAATCTCCATTTGTTCACGAAGATAGGGAGCGATTGAAATCGCGGCTAAGGGGCCTACGGCCGGGCGTCCACCTGCGTGGACGCGGCGCTGCCCGTCTCGGTCGGCGCAGGCCGACCTGGCGGCAACGCGCCCCTTCGCCCCGAATTCATTCGGCGGCCGACCAGGTCAAATACGGTTGGATCCGCTCCCACTCCCGATCAATCTCGCGCAGGTCGTGCGCATCGAGCGGACGCGCCTGGCTGCGCATCCGGTGATTCACGAAGACACCGCGGCGCACCATGATCTCCTTCGCGAAGGCCATCCCCATCAGCCCCTCCAACGTCAGGCCGGGCAGGAGATGCTCGAAGAGATCGCGCGCCGCGGCCTCTTGCCCGCCGTCCAGCAGATCCCAGACGCGCTGGAGGAGATCGCAGAACTGGCACGCGTGGATCACGCCGGCCGCGCCGCGCGCCCACTCGGTGAGCATATAACGGCCGCCGTAGCCGCCCATCACCCCGCGGATCGCCGGGCACTTGCGGTCGAGCAGTTGGCCGATCCGCTGCGGGCCGGGGTTGACTTCTTCCTTGACCCAACTCACGTGCTCGATCTCGGTGCAAAGCCGGACGACCTGATCGAGGGAGAGCGGCACCAGCCCGGCGTTTTGAATCCAGATCGGGATGTTGATCGCATCGGAGATCGCCTTGAAGTAGGCGTAGATCCGGTCGAAGTCGGGCGCCAGGCCATACGGCGGCATCGCGATCACCGCGTCCGCGCCGACCTGCTCGGCATAGGCCGCGTAGCTGACGGCCAGCGGCGCGTTGATCGCGGCGCAGTTGGCGATGATCGGCACACGCTTCGCCGCGATCTCGACCGGGATGCGGATCATCAGCCGCCGCTCCGCTTCGGAAAGCGCCTGGAATTCGCTCACCATCACCGGCGTGACGATGCCGCCGACGCGTGATTGGACGCAGAACTCGATCTCGGCGGCCAGGACGTCCACATCAATGCGATCCCGCTCGTCGAACGGGGTCATCGGGATGGCAAAACTGCCGCGCCAGGGTTTGTGTGTCATGTTAGCGATACCCATCCTGCGGCGCGTAGCCCAACAGCTCGCGCGCATTTGAGATGTCGGCCAGGTTGTACCGGTTGTCGGACAGGCCGAAGAAGACGCCGAAACGGAGGCTGTCGGGGGCGGCGACGCTGCGCTCGATGATCTGGGCGATGTCGCGCTGGCTGCAATAGACCGACTCGCCCCAGCGCGCCGGCACGCGATCCTCGGCCAGCACCCAGCCGATGCGCAAGGCGATGCACGACAGGCCATGTGTGTGCGCGTACATATACGCCAGCCCTTCGCCCCACACCTTGCTGGCCGCATACAACTCACGCGGCCGCGTGGGCTGGTCGGGGCGGATCGGCCGGAGGTCGGGCAACGAAACATCTTCGAGACGCCCCGCCAACAGCGAACGGTACGGTTCCTCGCGGTCGTAGCCGAAGATCACCATGACGGTGCTGGCGTAGACGACGCGCGCCACGCCCGCCAGCCGGCACGCCTCGAAGACGTGGTAGCTCCCCATGACGTTGTTCGCCTGGACGCTTTCCCACGGGCTGGCCGGGTCAGGCGTGGCGGCCAGATGCACGACGACATCCATGTCCGAGACGGCCGCCTGCACCGCGGCGAAGTCGGTCAGATCGGCGACCCGCAGCCGGGCGTCGGGGATCGGGCACAGGTCGGCGTCGGGGATGCGCGCCGAGGCCGCGCGGCGACGCACCAGGCCATACACCTCATAGCGATCCGGGGTGGCGGTCAGCCAGCGGTAGGCGACATTCCCCACCAGGCCGTAGGCGCCGGTGACGAGCACTTTTTTCATGTGAACTCCCAGGCGATGAAGCAGTTTGGGTTACGTTCATGGTGGATTATCGCCGGGGGCCGCGTTTGTGTCAACTATGGAACCGTGTGGTATACTGCACACGTCCATGATGATAAGTCATCGCGCAGGTCAACAAAAAGGACGGGGATAACATGGTGGGAGCATGAGACAGCTCCACAAATCAAAATGGTTGTTAGCGGCCCTGATCGGCGGTGTCATCATCCTGACCCTGGCCGGGCTGGGCCTTTTGGGCGCCTACGTCTACTTCTCGCGGCAGGCCAGCAGCCAGGTCGCCTGGGTCAGCCCGTTCAGCGCCATCCGGCCCAAAGCGGTCGCGCCGGACCTGGCCGTGCTCCCGCTCGCCGGCGAGCCGGATGATCGCGTGATCCGCGCCGCGCTGGACGCCGGCGAGGTCGAGACCGCGTATGCCGGGCTGGCATCCAGCATCCTCCTGCCCGATAGTCTGCGCAGCGGCCACTGGCTGTTGCTGGCGGATCGCTATCAGAAAACGGAGCCGGAGCGCGCGATCCTGGCGGTCCAGGCGGCGTTGGATGTGGCCGCGCTCAGCCCGTCGCTGGGCGATATGGCGCGCGCCGATATCTCGCTGCAGGCTGCGACACGTTTCACGGCTTTGAAGCAGACGCCCGATGCGCGCCTGGCATTTGCCCAGGCCGAAAACATTGGCCGCTATAGCCCGCTGCTCCTGCCCGCCCAACGCCGCTCGATCCTGGAGCGTGTCGAAGCGGCATACCGCACAGCGGGGGAAGCCACGTTGGCAAGCGCCGTGCGCAAGGATCTCGACTCGGCCAGCGCCGGCCCCGGCGTGAAGATCGAGCCGGCGCCGGCGCTGCTTCCCGGCCTGCGCGGCGCCATCACGCTGCCCACGCCGGTGGTCGAAACCATCACCGCCCGCCAGCAGGCGGCCGCACAAATGGCTTCCCGGTGGCTCTCTGCCAGCCCCAACACCCGCAAAGCCCTGACCGAGGCGCTGGGCCAGGCGCTATTGGCTGAAGATGTGGCGCGCGTCGAGTTCTACGAGACGGCGGCCGGGATCTCGGATCTCGACCGGCTGGCGCTGTTGCATGAACGTATTGCCTGGCTGACCGTGAAATATCGCGCCGCGAACGAAGGGTTCGGGGTGGATC
>CAZYHE010000637.1:0-3033 GCA_964647225.1 uncultured Anaerolineales bacterium | reverse complement strand
CGTCCACAGCCACGCGCCGCCGAACGCGGCCAGCGAGACGATCACGTCGCGGATCAGATAGTACAGCCCGAACATCGCGGCCTTCTTGTCCTCCGGCGCGAGATCCATGATGAGGGCCTTGCGCGTCGGCTCGCCAAACTCCTTCAGCCCGCGCACGATGAACGCGACGACCAGCATCCAGAACGAGTGTGAGATGAGCAAGAAGATCGGGAAGAGCGTGAAGTTCAGGAAGGTGATCGCCACGAACGGCTTCTTGCCCCCGCGGTCGGCCAGGTAGGCCACGGGGATGTAGATCAGCATCGCGGTGACCATCTCGACCGTCGTCAGGATGCCGAACTGCACCGCCGAGATGCCGACGATCTTCATGCAGTAGACGACTGCGAAGGCGTAGGGGATCTGCTCGCAGAAACGCACCAGGATGTCGGAGACGAGCAGATTGCGCAGATCGGGCGTCATGAATTTCGCCAGTTGGAGCGGATTGCCTTCGGCGGCGGATTTCTTGCCGCGGTCTTCGATGAAGATCTGCTGCAGGATGAGCGCGACCAGCGCCAGCGCCAGCGCCAGGGCGAACGCCAGGCGCACGCCATCCTGCTCGCCGAAGCGGGCGATCAGCAGGCCGCCGATCATCGGGCCGAGCGCCATCGGGATGCGCCGGATGAAGGAGTGCATCGTGACGCCCATCGTGCGTTTTTCTTTGGGCAGGACATTGGAAACCAGGCTCATCGTCGCGGGCAATGACAGCGCATCCCAGGAGATAAAGAAGAGCGCGCCCACGATCACCGCCTGCCAGGACGGGAAGATGATGACGATGGCGTAGCCGGCCATGGAAACCAGGTTGAAGACTGCCAGCGCGCGCTTGTAGCCCAGCCGGTCGCTCAGGTAGCCGCCGGGGTACGAATAGAGCGCGCTGAGCAGGTTGTCCAGCCCGTTCAGCAGGCCGATGACATAGGCCCCGCCGCCCAGGGCCAGGATGTAGATGGGCAAAAACCGTTCGCCGAGCTTCTCGCCCATGCCCACCAGGATCATCATCGTAAGCATGGCCGCGACGCTGCGGCGCAGGCCGAGGAAGGTGGTGATGCGACGGGATAAGGTCATGGGATGCTCCCGGTTCTCGGCGTATTGCGTGGTGCGTGAAAATCACGCGCAAACCACTATCGCGCGCATATCCGATACGCAATACGAACTACGCAGTACCTTGCGTCTGCAAGCGACACCACGCATACAACGCGTCATACACCTCGAACTGCCGCGCCAGGTTCTCGTGGTCGTCCGGGAAGCGCAGGCTGTAGCCGACCGCGATGGCTTCCAGGCCGGTCGCCAGAGGGTCATCGGCCAACTGATCGGTGTCCGCGCAGTGGACGATATGCGCCAGCTTGAGCAGCGCCTTGTCCTTCAGACCGTACTTCTCGATGATCGTCTCGAACGAGCATTTGCCGTCGCGATGACCCAACTCGACGCCGGGCGCATCGAACGGGATCGCATCCTCGCGTTCGACAACTTCGGAGATGCGACTGGCCGGCACGAAGACGAATTCGGCGTCCGAGTCTACGAAGCGCCGAATCAGCCACGGGCAGGCGACGCGATCAACGTGGACGTGGGAACGGGTGACCCAATGCATGTGAGCCTCCTGGGTGTGATGTTGCGTATTGCGTATTGCGTGATCGGTTGTCCTGCTATGGATACGCACCACGTAATACGCAATACGTTTCTTACCTCGATAATGCGTTGATCTGCGCGACGTGCGCCGGGTTGAACGCGTCACCGAACTTGGTGGCGGGCAACGTCGCCTTGAGCTTCATCAGTTCCGCGTACTCATCATCCTCCACGAACGCGACGCAGCGGCCGATGCTGCTTTCGCCGTCCACGAAGCGCCAGGGGAAGAAGCCGACGGTGGCGCGGCGATTCAGCAGCAGATCCAGCTCGCCGCCGATGCATTCGGCATGGATGATGTGGTCGGGGAACATCTCGATGTGCATGAGCTGATACTTGGAATCATCGAAGCGTTCGGCCAGGCTCGTGCCGTACTTTTGCTGGAAGTGGGCTTCGGCTTCTTTGGCCTGCCGCGGCATCCACTGGCGGATGATCGTGTTCATCGGGTGATCCGCGCTGCCGCAGTCCACGCCGATCCATTTGATCCCCTTGCGCTTGGCCCACAGCGAAAATTCGCGGTCGGGGCCGGGATGCTGCACCATGTAGCGGATTTCGTCCGCGGTGGGCATATCCCAGCCGAAGTGGTGATAGCCGGTGTGGATCAGCAGGATGTCGCCCGCGCGCACCTCGACGCGCTCCTCGATCATCTGCGATGTGTAGATGTCGTAGTTGCCGCACACGTCGGAGAGATCCACGATGGCGCCGGGGCCGACGAGGAAGTCCATGTCCAGGCTGGCGATATCTTTGCCGGGCGTGTAGAAATGGATCTCGCCGTCGAGATGGGTGCCCAGGTGGTTCGAGTGGGTCAGCAGTTGGCCGTTCGCGCCGTTGGGCGCCAGCCGCTTGAAGTATTTGACCTGGAGCGGCTCATAAGTCGGCCAGGCCGGCGTGCCGATGCCGAGGGGGATGGTGAGATCGAGTAGTTTCATGGGGTACCGTCCTTGAGTACGTGATGCGTGAAGCGTAGTGCGTAGTGCGTACGCAGTCTACCGATTTGCCGATTTGCAGATCTGCCGCTACCTGCTCCCAAAATCCACAAAGAAATAATACCCCCAACCCACCTTGACGATGCCGATACCGACATCCTGATACATCGGGTTCAAGATGTTGTTGCGGTGCGGGGCGGCGCCCGGCGGTTCGTTCCACCAGAACGCGAACGCGACTTGCGGGCTGTGCGTGTTGGCCCAGTTTTCGCCCGCCCAACGCGCATTGTAGCCGGCGCGCGCCAGTCGGGTGTAGATGCGCGCGCCATCGGAGCCGACATGGCTGCCCCAGCCGCGGCGCTGGCAGTCGTCGGCATGGGCTTGCGCGGCCGCGGCGACCTCTGGCGACCAGGCCAGGGGCGCGATGCCCGCCGCGGCCCGCTTCTCGTTCATCAGCCGG
>CAZYHE010000636.1:0-3033 GCA_964647225.1 uncultured Anaerolineales bacterium | reverse complement strand
TGATCGGCGCGGGGAGCGCCATGTTCACGCAAGGCTTGGTGGCCGACCTGATCCTGACCGGCCAGCCGTGGCGCTTGGGGCTGGTGGACATTGACCCGCACGCCCTGGCAGTGGCCGAGGGCCTCAGCCGGCGGATGGTCGCCGCGCGCGACGCCGATGTGATCGTCGAAGGCTCACTCGACCGCCGCGACCTGCTGGCGGGCGCCGACGTGGTGGTGACGACCATCGGCGTGGGCAGCCGCCGCGCGTGGGAGGCCGATGTCTTCATCCCGCGACAGCATGGCATCTTCCAGCCGGTGGGCGACACGGTGATGGCCGGCGGCATCTCCCGCGCGCTGCGCATGATCCCCGCGATGATCGCCATCGCCACCGACGTGATCCGCCTCTGCCCGCAGGCGCGCCTCGTCAACTATGGCAACCCCATGACCGCCAACTGCTGGGCCATCCGCAAGGCGACCGGCGCGGACGTGCTCGGTCTGTGCCACGGCGTCTTCCACGTCCAACGCGAGCTGGCCGAATTCATCGGCGCGGCGCCGGAGGAAGTGACCTGCCAGGGGGTCGGACTGAACCACTTCACCTGGATCTACGATCTGCGCTGGCGGGGGGTGGACGCGTGGCCGCTCGTGCGCGAGAAACTGGCCGCCGAAGCCCACGGGGAACCCACCGGCAAGCGTCGCGCGGCCGACAACCCCTTCTCGTGGACGCTCTTTGCGGCCTACGGCGCGTATCCGGCGGTCAACGACCGGCACGTGACCGAATTCTTCCCGGAGCGTTTTCCGGGCGGCGCGTATCACGGCAGGACATTGGGCGTGGACGCCTACTCGTTCGAGCGCACCATCGCCCACGGCGACGAGATCTACGAACGGATGCGGGCGAAGGCGACCGGCGAGATCCCGCTGGATGAGGCGATTTTCCACCGCGCGGCCGGCGAACACGAACAGTTGCTCGACATCCTGGACTCCATCGCTGGCGACCAGCGCAAAACCTACGCGGCCAACCTGCCGAACCGGGGCGCTGTCCCCGCGCTCCCGGCCGACGCCATCCTGGAGCTGACCTGCGCGGCCACTGCCCGCGGCCTGCAACCGCTCCTCGTGCCCGACTTCCCGCCGCTCCTCGCCGCGCCGCTCATCCGCAAGATCGCGGCCGTCGAGTTGACCGTCGAAGCCGCGCTGCATGGCAGCCGGCCGCTCTTCGTGGAGGCGCTCCTGGCCGATGGCTGTGTGAATGATCCCGCGGTCGCGGGCCGGCTGGCGGATGATCTGCTGGCCGCGCAGAAGGCGCATTTGCCGCAGTTTGCGTAAAGGCCGGGTACGCCAACCCAACTCACTCGCTGCCAGTCCGTGTCAAGGTGGAGCCTAAACTATGAACCTGAGCGAACTGAAATCCCAAGTCGCACTCGGTGAAGACAGCCACCGTCAGTTCAAGCAAGACGTGACCAACGTTGACAGTTTGGCGGCGGAGATGGCGGCTTTTGCCAACTCCGCGGGCGGTGTGATCTACCTGGGCGTCGCTGACGACGGCGCTCTGCCCGGCTTGACACGCGCCGATGTTGCACGCCTCAACCAACTGATCGGCAACGCGGCCGCGCAGCACATCCGCAGCCCGCTCACGGTGCATACTGAAAACCTGGAACTGGACAACGGTCGCCTCGCCATCGTGCTTACCGTGCCCAAAGGCATTGACAAGCCGTACTTCGACAAGAATGGCATTATCTGGCTCAAAAACGGCGCGGATAAACGGCGCGTGAACTCCAAGGAAGAATTGCGCCGCCTCTTTCAGAGCGTAGACCAGTTCCATGCCGATGAATTGCCGACCAAAGCCGGGATTGACAAGCTCGACAAGCTACGCTTCCGCGACTTTCTGCGTGCGGTCTACAAGCAGGAGTTCCCCGATGCGGTCGAAGAACGCTTGACACTGCTTCGGAACATGAACCTGGCGGCCGACACCGGTGTGCTCAACTTGGCGGGTGTGCTGCTCTTCGCTGAGCGGCCGGAATGGATCAAGCCGCAGTTCATCGTCAAAGCCATCCGGTATCCGGGCAATGCTATCCATGCCACCGAATACCTGGACAGCGAAGACTTCGCCGGGCCGTTGCCTCAGCAATTTGCCGGCGCTCTGGCCTTTGTCATGCGCAATCTGCGTAAGGTACAGGCGGGGCAAGGAGTCAACGCGCTTGGCGTGCCGGAGATCCCGCCGGCTGTCTTCGAGGAGTTACTGGTCAACGCGCTGGCGCATCGCGACTATCTGATCAGCGCCCCCATCCGGCTGTTCGTTTTCGATAACCGCATCGAGATCATCAGCCCCGGTCATCTGCCCAACAACCTGACGATAGCCAAAATCCGCGCCGGCAACTCCATCATCCGCAATCCCATCCTGGTATCTTACATCGCCAAGGGGCTGCTGCCTTACCGTGGCCTTGGGTCGGGGATCAAGCGGGCGCTGGAGGACTGGCCGGAGATTGACTTCAGTGATGACCGCGAGGGGTGCTTGTTCACTGCAATGGTTCACCGAAAAGAGATGCTAGACACAGAAAAATCCGAGATTAGTTCGGAGAAAAGTTCGGAGAAAAGTTCGGAGAAAATCCTGGAACTACTCCGTCTTGACCCCGGGTCGAGTGCCAGAGAAGTCGCGGACACGATTGGTATCACCCAAAGGGCCGTGGAGAAACAACTCTCCAAACTCCGTGATGAAGGGCGCATCCGGCGCGTCGGCCCAGACAAAGGCGGTCGCTGGGAGGTGATCGGTTGAGTTTGACCGATGCGCCATCTTGCGATACAGTGAGACGTATCGCAACCGGTGCTAGATTGGTTGTCGAGGGTGAGGGGAGCTGCGGTTATGAGATTCCCCGACTTCTCACCCGTAATGTTGATTACTTCAAGCGTTTTGCGCATCATATCGAAGTCATCCCGCTTGTCTAGCTCAGGAGTATAGTGAAAGGTTCTGTCTTGACCCTTACTGTCCCATCCCAACCGCTCGCTCGCAAACGCGAATTCCGGCTCGAAAACGAATACCACTACAACCGCGCCGGCCCGG
>CAZYHE010000635.1:0-3067 GCA_964647225.1 uncultured Anaerolineales bacterium | reverse complement strand
ATGGGCTCGCTGCGTTCACCGCCCGCCGATGTCAGAATGCATCAATCCGCCGACCCGCTTGATGTATTCGCTGGTAACGCCTCTGGCGGCAGGGTGCTTTATCAGCATGAAGCGAGTTGTGCCGCTGCGCCCAGTGTAGACACCATCAGATTCGGGCAGCAGATCAACGCCTGCGACCTCCTGCCAAGACTTCCGATAGCTGAAACCGTAGAAAACTACTTTCGCTGGTCTGTATTCACTGATCCGTTTCCGCAAGCGCATGATGCGAGACGGAAGGCAGGTCTGTTTGTAGACCTTCCGATCGGCCAGATAAGATAGTCCTGAGTGCTGTGCGTACAGCCAACACTCTGTCGAAGGCGACGGCAGGGGAAGCAGTTCCATCAGGCAGGTGTCTCCCGCCGGTCGTCCCAGCGAAGCTCTTTGATACTCCCGCACTTCTTCGATGGTCGGCGTGTGACCCTCGCGGCTCAGCAGGATTCGGATCAACATGCTCCACGCGGGCTGTCGCTTGGGTTTGTTGCTGAATAGATGCGACATGCCGATAGCGGTGTGATACTCTGCTACATCTTCGAGCTCGCGCCTGCCTCTAAGTGCCCACGCATCGAGTCTCTTGGCGACCTCTGGGAATGAGTTGCCGCCGCCTTCTTCCATGCCGATGAACCAGAACTGGCCGTCGTAGTTGCCATAGCCATAGAAGTTCTGGACAAACTCGTCCAGCAGTTGATCGTCGAATTGTTCTGTCATGGCCTTCTGTCCTTGGGGAGGAGGTGCGGACGATGCTGATTTCCGAGGCTCTGTCCGCATCGTCCGCATCTCATTCACGCGCCAGAGCTGCACAAATCCTTCGCCAGTTCGCACAGGTAGACCACGATCCGGTCCTGATATTCCTGGAAGAACGCCCGCGGCAAGCCGTAAAGCCGCTCCCGATTGATGTAATGGCCCTGCTCATCGCGGCGGCCCACGAAGCCGAAGCCGAAGTTGTGGAAGATCGGATCGGTCGGTGATGGCGTCGGGTCAGCAGATGCCTCGTATTCGTGGATACAGGTCGCGGCGAAGGTCGAGCCGCCCGCGGCTTCCCGCTGCGCATAGGCCAGCGACGCGTCCCACCATTCCCGGAAGAGCGCGGGATAGAGATCGCGGGTGGTCTCCGCGAAGATAATCTGCGGCTGCGGCGCGATCTTGAAGTGGTTGCGGCCCTGCGTGGCCCGGCCGATCACTTGCCGCGTGCCCGCGCTCAGGTCGTCGCCCGAATGGAAGTCGAGCAACATGCCGAACTCATCCGCCATCCGGTATTGCGCGGCGACGCGCGTCTCCAGCTCGGCCAGGCCGGCGGGACAGCGGTAGTCTACCCCCTTCTCGACTCCGAAGTTGGGCGCGACGTGGGTGAAGGGGATGCCGCGGCGCTGCGATTCCAACAGCACGAAGGCCAACTCGGTGTTGTAGGTGATGCTCTCGCAGGTGCCTACATCCGGCGACCGCTCGTCAATGGCGAACTCCAGATCGAACGGCCGGCCGCCCTTGAGGCCGCGCAGAAACGCGGTCAACTCTTCGGCCGCGGCCAGCGCGGCCCAATACTTGCCGACCAGCCGGCCGAGGGTCGCTTCATCCGGCTTGTACGTCACGCCGCCGACCTCCCGACCCTGTTGGTGATACGCCAGCACCGCCCGCCGCTCCTGCGCCGACGGGATGCGGGCCGCCAGGTAGGCTTCGGCCGCGGCCGGCGACGCGACCCAGAGCGCGGCGTAGTCCAGCACGCCGGAGACATCCAGCGTGTAGAAGGAATAGAAGCGGGCGCACTCGATGACATGCTTGGCCCACGCCATCCCGCGCGCGCCGGGCAGCACCTTGATGTGATCCGCGTCCGCGCCGTAGCGGAAGCTGCCGTCGCTTTGCAGCGCGGCCAGCACGCCGTAGGTCCACAGCCCCTCGAAGGTGCTGCCGGTGTGGCCCGAATCCACCGTGCCGAAGCCGGGGTAGTAGATCGCCTCCGGCGGCCGGCCTGCGAGGATATTTTCGACCAACTCCAGCTCGCGCACCGAATTCTGGATGGTGTTGGCGGCGAAGCCGCACGCGGCCATCGCCCGGTAGCTGCCGGGGAACATCGCCGCGCTCATGCGCGAGCCGGCGCCGATGCGCGGGATCGCGCCGAGCGCCCGCGGGCCTTTGTCGGGGCGGAGGAGGTAGCAGTAGCGGTCAATCACCGCCGCGTCGGTCCGATAGGCGCGCAGTTGGCGATTCTCCGGCAGGGGCCAGGTCGCAAACGGCGTGCCGAGCGGCGCGGGCGCGGCGACCGGGCCGGCGGCAAGGAAGAGCTGCTGGCCGTCGGGCAGCCCGGCCAGGGTGAAGGCGCTGGCGTCCTGCTGCGCAGCCGACGCGGGATAGAACGTGAGCGGTGTCACGGTGCGCGCGGCCGGGTTGGCGATGGCCGCCCAGCCGGCCGGGTCTACGCCGGCCAAAATGGTTGCCGCAGCCTCCTGATCCCAGGTCGCTGAGTCCAAGATGGCTGGGTTGTGCGCGGGGTTGAAGTCAATCTGTCCGAATCTCATGGGTTGGCTCCATCCAGACCCTAAAGGTCTCGCAGACCTTTAGGGTCTCGGGTTATCACAGCATCGCGATGCCGCCATTGATGTCCAGGGTCGCGCCGGTGACGAAGGCGGCGGCGTCCGAGGCCAGGTAGAGCGCGGCCGCAGCGACCTCTTCGGGCTGACCCAGCCGGCCGAGCGGAATCTGCTTGCGCAGCAGGTCGCGATTCGCCTCCGGCCACTCGGCGGTCATCGGCGTTTCGAGCGGGCCGGGCGCGATGCAGTTGGCTGTGCCGCCGCTCGGCGCCAGCAGCTTCGCCAGCACCTTCGTCATGCTGATCAGCCCGCCCTTCGACGCCGAGTAGTGTAGCCCTACGGTGACACCGCCGGTGCGGCCGGCCAGCGAGGCGATGTTGATGATCCGGCCGCGGCGGCAGGCTTGAAGATGCGGAAACGCAGCTTGCGCGCAAAGAAACGCGCCGGTCAGGTTGACCGCCAGCACGCGGTTCCATTCTTCCAGGGAGATCGCGGCGAACGGGGTGAGC
>CAZYHE010000634.1:0-3074 GCA_964647225.1 uncultured Anaerolineales bacterium | reverse complement strand
TTCCCGACGGTGCCGGGGGCTTCTACGTCGCAATCAATCCCCATGATGAATCCCCTAAAATCACAGTCGCGGGTACAGTGCCCGAAAAGAAGTCAAAATGAGGCGCACGTCCGGGTGCCGGCCGACCCATGAATATGGCACATTACCGGCGGGTTCAATTGCAGGGCGATAGTATCCCTGGATGGCTGATTCCGAATGACAACAAAGAAGATTTTCCCTTGCCTTGTGAATCATGTCGTGGATCATTGACAACTAGATGGGCCGCAGGATGTGGTTGAAGCTCTGTAACATTGTCCAGTTTTCGGGAACCCCCGCCTTTTGCATTCTTCCGGTATTGTTAATATTCCCGAGCCGCCCAGTACTCAAGAATAGGATAACTATTGTTAAGCCGTGTTCTTGGCATTATCCAGCACCTCCCGCAACTTGGTTGCCAGGTCCTGCTGTTTGAATGGCTTGTGAATAAAATGAACCCCCTTATCCAATACGCCATGGCAAGCAATCACGTTGGCAGTATAACCCGACATGAACAGGCATTTTAGATTCGGGTTAGAATCTAACAGCTTTTCAGCCAAATCTCGACCACTCATCTCCGGCATGACAACGTCAGTCATGAGCAAATCAATCCTGCTGGAATACGATTCGCTGATACTGATGGCCTGGCTTGGTATCGAAGCCGTTAATACGGTGTACCCAAACAGTTCGAGCATAATGGTTGTCATCGTCAGGATTGCTTTTTCATCCTCCACCAGCAAGATGGTTTCGTGGCCGGTGGCGGCCGCCCCCACAGAAACCGTTTTCTGTTCCGGTACATCCGTATCCATATACCTGGGCAGGTATATCTTAAATGTCGCTCCTTGATCCGGCTCGCTGTAAACGTTAATAAAGCCATTGTTCTGCTTGACTATGCCATAAATGGTAGCCAGCCCAAGACCGCTGCCTTTGCCTAAATCTTTTGTGGTAAAAAAAGGTTCGAAAATGTTGGCCAGTATTTCCTTGTCCATACCGCAGCCGTTGTCACTTACTGCCAGCATGACATACTGGCCTGGAACAAACCCAAGGTGATCGGCACAATAGGCTTCGTCAAATGAGGTAGTACACGTCTCGATAGTGACTTTACCGACACCCCTTAAAGCATCCCTGGCATTGACACACAGGTTCGCCAATATCTGGTCGATCTGGGAAGGGTCCAACTTGACCGGCCACAGATTCTTGCCTGGCAGCCACGCAAGATCAATGTCCTCGCCGATGAGCCGCCGCAGCATCTTTAACATCCCTTCCAGGGTTTCGTTCAGGTCGAGCACCTTTGGGGCGACGGTCTGCCTGCTGGCAAAGGCCAGCAGTTGCCGGGTAAGATCGGCGGAGCGATTGGCCGCCATGCGGATTTCCTGCAGGTTGGCATGGAGCGGTTCGGTCGGTTCTACCTGGTCCAGGGCCATCTCAGCATAGCCGAGGATAATTCCCAGCATGTTATTGAAATCATGCGCCACCCCTCCTGCCAGCCGGCCCACCGATTCCAACTTCTGGGCCCGAAATAACTGAGCTTGCAGTTTCATCTTTTCTTCATCGGCCTGTTTTCGCTCGGTGACATCTACTATGCTGGTAATTAAGTAAAGTGGCGCTCCCTGCTCATTGCATAGTAGCGTGGTGCTGACATCCGCCCAGACGATGCCGCCGCCTTTGTGGATGTACCTTTTTTCAAACCGATGGGTGATCTGCTCACCTGTCATAATGATGCGAATACATTCTATACTTTTATCCATATCGTCAGGATAGGTGATTTGCGCCAAATCAAGTTGCTGGACCTCCTCAACCTCATAACCCAGCATGTCGGCAAAGGTCTTGTTGACCCGCAGGAGTTTCCCATCCGGCGCCGTCAGAGACTTACCGACGGTGGAGTGTTCGAAGACGGTCCGGAAAAGTTTCTCAGCGCTTTTCCGCTCGATAATTTCTTCCGTGAGCTTTTTTGTCCGCAGGACTACTTGCTTTCTAAGCGAAAAGGACCACAATACGAAAGCTGATCCGATCAATAATAAAGCCAGAATCGCTCCGATAATGTACTTTAACACCGATTTCAGTGATAATTCCTTCGGCTCCAGCGCACCAAACCACTTATCATAGATTTCCCGGTATTGGCCGGTCTTCTTGACAATACTCAGCCCCTGGTTAAGTCGTTCCAGAAGCAACAGATCGCCGTCCTTCACAGCAAAGCTGAAAGGTCTGTTGTATGACTCGACAACAACTGGTGACTGGGTGAGATTGGATAGATTCAGATCATTCGTGAGAGTCAATCCAACCAGTTCGGGCATCAGGGCCGCGTCTCCCTTTTCTGATGACAATAGTCTGAGCGCTTCTGGAAGACTATCAATCAGAATTATATGTTCAGAATCCACAAAACCCGAAGAAAGAAGGTAGTTATGAGCTTGATCGCCTTTCATCACGATGACTGTTTGACCTTTGAGTTCTTCTATGGAGTTTATTCTTTTACTGCCCTTCCTCGTAAAGAATGCGTCAAAGGCAATTGTGTGAGGCACGGAAAAGTCGAAAACTTTATCCCTTTCTTTTGAGTAGGCCATCATCGGAAGAAAATCGATTTCTCCCGTTTCGAGGCGCCGTATGGCCCGTTCCCATGTATCTATCTTGATTTCCATATCCATGCCCATGACTTTGGCTACAGCATTTGCCAAGTCAACACTGAAACCGTCAGGAACCCCCTCTTTATTGACGAAAGTGTATGGGTAATAATCAGCCACAATGACTGTCTTGAGTCGGCTTTTCAACTGTGTGGGGGTGTTGGGGACTGTAGTCTCTTCTCCAGCCGCCGTTCCCGGAATGAAATGTAAAAGAAATAACCAAAACACTATTAGATAACGAACTCTCTTCAATTCCCTCGATGACGTTTTCATAGGGACAATCCTTTTAATTGGCCACACTTCCAATTTAGACTTTGGACAAAAATAGCCTGTACCATCCAGAAAACCATCCTGTGTTTGGTTTTTGCCTCAATTATGCTTATGCTTCCTACCCGATGTGTTTTTTATCATAAATCACAATTCGGATAAGGAAGGAGGTATTTG
>CAZYHE010000633.1:0-3079 GCA_964647225.1 uncultured Anaerolineales bacterium | reverse complement strand
TACCCGTTCTTCCAGTCCACCAACTCGCTCAACACCATCATCCCGTCCTGCGGCCCGCCGGCGAAGAGCCGCTCACACTGGCCCAACGGCAACACGCTGGAGACGCCGCGGGCGGCGATGGCATCGCGCAGCGACAGTCGCCGCGCTTCGGGGTAGACGCCGACCATCGAAACCCCGTGGTGCAGATACCGCAGCGCGTCCCCGAGCTGCGCGACGGGCCGGATCACGACCAGCCGGCTCATCGGGTGCGCCAGGATGTCGAACTCCTCCGGCGTGACGATCACCGTCGAGGCGGGATCGCCCTCGCCCCCTTGCGCCAGCCAACGCGCGCGGCTGTAGCGGCCGCGGCGCATCCGCTTGAGTTGCCCCTGCGTGGCCGGCGGGATGAAAGGCGGGGAGAGGCGATCCCAACGGCCCAAGGCTTCGGCCAACGCCGCCGCGTAAACCTCCGCCTGCGCTGTGGTTCCTTCGACGTACTGCACCAGCGAGGAGGTGCAGGCTTTCTGATCGTTGATCAGCACATCTTGCGCAGCCAGCGCGGCGACCTCGGCCAGGCGGCCAGCGAACGCCTCCTGGCCGATCAGCGACAGCCCATAGCGCGGGTTGAACGCGATCACCCTGGTGAAGGCGGCCCGCGCCTGCACCGCGCTCACCGCATCGGGCGCGCCCCACACGACGATGCGGTCGAAGGCCCCCGGCGCAAAGAGCACGCGCTCGACCGCCTCGTCCCCGCCCTTCCAATAGACCAGTGACACGTTGCGCGTCAGCGGGTGATCGGGCGCGGCGGAGGCCGCGGCCAACGCGAGGAGCGCGGCCGGCAGGGTCGCTTCCGCGGGCGACTTGATCACGCCGGCCGACTTCGTGAGGATCAGGCGCAGGGCCGAGACGATCGGCACTTGCGGCGCATTGCCGGCCGTGATGTGCAGTTGGCGGGTGGGCATGGCCCGGATCGCCGGCGCCGCCGCGACCGGAGCCGCGAGGCGCGGGCCGCCGGCCAGGCCCTGCGCCAGGAACGGCGTCAGGCCGGGGATGACATTGGCCGGGAGTTCCACCCAACCGTCCAGGAAGCGCCGGCCGGGCAGTCCCCAAACCCCTAACTCGTTGTCAATCATCTCGGCCGCCGCGGTCGGATCAAGCCCCCCGGCCAGCGCAGCAAAGGCCGCGTCCCCGTAAAGGTCGGGCAGCGATGAGGTGCGACGGTAGATCGTGCGCGCCCGATCCAGTGTGGCCCAGCTCTTGCCGAACGCGGAGGCCACGGCCTTCAGGAACGCCAGGATTTCATCCACGGTCAACGCATACGGCCCGGACGCGAGCCGATCGAAGTCGGTCTCGATCAACTCGAACGGATCCACCGCCGGCATGATCTGATACAGATACTCGCCGGTGTAACGCATGTCCGCCCGGTCAATCACCGGCTGGCGCAGGAGTTGCGCGCCCCGCACGGTTGCGTACATCGAGTCAGGATCGGCCCCCGCGAACGCGGCTTCGGCGTCACGCCGCGTGATCGCAGGTGGGCTGACCAACCGACCCTTCACCAGGAACGGCACGCGCACGATCCCGTCCGCCTCGAACAGCAGGCCATCATTGCGGCACAACTCATCCAGGGTCATTTGCACACCTCCGGGGAGCGGACGAATACACTCTCTCACGCCGCGACCGAGGCCATGATGCCGCCGCACCCCTTCACCTCACGGGCGCGCGCGCGGCCGATCTCCAGCACGGCCGGGCCGGTCAGGCCGCACGGGCAATCGCCATCCACCAGGCGCACCTCGTCGCCGCTGACCAGGAAGCCAGGGTGGGAGATCGCCAGGGTGTCCAGGAAGCCGAAGACCCCGCGCACATCGCTGCCCGCAAGCGGCTGCCACGCCTCGTCGAGGATCACCGGCTCGATGAGCGGCGGGATATGGAACCGGCCATGATCGCAGCGCAGCATGAACGTGCTGATCTCGGTCATGGAATAGCCCTCCAGGATGCGCTCTGGGGCGAGGCCGAAGCTCTGCGACATCTGCGCCACCAGCTCGTCGCGCGGGATCCGCTCGCCGGTGAAGGACTTCCAGCCGCCGCCGAAGAGGGCCAGGCTTCCCGGCCGCAGGCTCACCGGCTGCCCCAGGTCATTGATCGTGGCGCATAGCTCCTTGAACTGATACGGCGTGCCGAAGATGAAGGTCTTCTGGCGGTCGGCGGCAGCACGGCGCAGCGCCTCGATGACACGGCGATGGTTCTCGGTCTTGTTGCTGAGCGCCTCCGTTTGCAGCCGGGCCAGGAGCGCCCGCTCCGTCTCGTTCCGGGGACCGCGCGCCGCCAGCCGGAGGAGCGAGGACGAGAGGCCGGTTTGGTAGAGGAAGCAGGTCCGGCGGAACAGCGGGGCCAATTCCTGCTCCAACGCCTGGTTCCCGGTCCGGCCGCTGCTGAAGTCCAGGAAGACCGCGTCGAAATCACGGAGGCCCATCCCGCCGCTGGCGCGCACGAAGGTCTCCGGCGACAGCCAGCGCACCGCCGGCCGGATCGCCAGCCGTTGCCAGGGCGAGCCGATCTTCTCGTAGAGCAACAGCGGGGCCAGGTAACATGTGCTGGCCGCCCGGAAGAGCCGCCAGGCTGCGGCATCGCGCGGGACGAACGAGAAGTTGCCCGACGTGCCTGAGCTGTAGACGACCTTGATCCCGCCCGCTTCCAACCGCGCCAGCCAGGCGTCAATCGAGTCCAGGCCATCGGAAGCCACATCCACGGGGCGATGCAGGATCTCCGACAGCCAGGCGTTCATCTTGCCGAAGTCGGCATCGTCCAGCCACCGCTGATCGTAGCTCTTGAAGATGTCATCGGGTAGCAACAGGCGCCGCTTGATCGTCTCGACATCGGCGTCTGGACCGATGCCCTCCTCGTCTGCGACGCGCCGGTAGGCGGGGATCGCCTCAAAGTAGTGCGCATGGTGCTGCTGGATGATCCGCCGGCGCAGGTCGCGCGCGACCGCGGGGTCGAACGGCAGCCGCAACGCCCAGGCCTGGGTGGCCTTGATGAGCTGCCGGTGGACGGGAGTAAACGCGAAGTGATCCGGTGTCATGATGGCCCACCCTCCCTGCCC
>CAZYHE010000632.1:0-3129 GCA_964647225.1 uncultured Anaerolineales bacterium | reverse complement strand
TCCACCAAATCCTGCAGCGCCAGCACCTCGCCGCGGATGTCATCGCGCAGACGGTCGGCCCGATCCGAATCCACTTCCTTGCTGCTGACGAGCAGCAGTTGCGAGTAGACGGTGCCCAGCGCGGCGAGCGAATGATCCAACTGCAGATCAGCGCGTTCCATGCGGCCGTCGAGTTCCTGGAGCGTGGCGGCAAACTGGCGCTTGGAGTCCAGCGTGGTCGCCATCTGCTCACGCACCTGCGCGTTGCGCTCGCGCGCCATGCGCGCCTCCAGCTCGGTGATCTCCTTCGGCACGGCGACCTGATCCCGGCGGATGATCGAATCGGTCCGGTAGATGTCAATCCGCCGCGCCAGCGCCACCATGTTGGCGATCCAATCATAGACCTGCGAGGTGGTCGAGACCAATCGGTCGCGCAGGAGGCCGGTCTTTTGCTGCGCGACGACCTCCTGGATGCGCCGCCGATATTCCTCGGCCTCTTCGAGCTTGGCCCGCAGCTCCCGGTCACGGATGCCGCTCGTGTTGTACTTCTCCCGGAAGAGCGACTCCATCACCTTCTGCATCTCGCCCTTGTCGGTGAGGCTGGAGACGATGACCGCGGCCTCGGCGACCAGTCCGGCCACCGGCCAAGCCCAGACCGGCCAGCCGGGCAGCCATTGGTCGAAGAAGACGCTCAGGAGCACCGTCCCGCCGATGACCGCGGCGCTTTCCCACCGGAAAATCGCGTTGGTCAAGAGCGCGCGCTCAGCCTCCTGGCGGACGCGGTCGAGGATCGAGTCGGTGTCGGACATGATACCTGCTGCGTGAAACGTGTTGCGTATTGCGTGTTGCGTAGCGCGTGCGCTGTATCCTACACGTAATACGCACTACGCAATACGCGAGATTATCAGAAATAACTCGACAAAATCTTGTACAGCTCCCGGATCGTTTCCGGCGTGCCGACGCGCACCTGGCCGCCGCTGGACTTGGCGAGGGTCTCCAACACCTTCATGTCCGCATCGCTGCCGTAGGCGACCGAGAAGACGATGATCGGCGTCTGCTGGTTGCCGGCGCGCATCTCGTCGGCCAACTGCTGGAGCGTGACGCGCGAGGCGTTTTCGCGGCCGTCGGTCATTGCGACGATGGCGTTGATGCGCTCGCTGTCGCCGGTCTGCTGCAGCCGGCGATAGGCCGTGCGCACCGCATCGAGAAACGCGGTGTTGCCGTTGGCTTGCAGGCCGTCAATCTCGCGGGTCAGCGCGCCCCGGTTCTTCGCCAGGGTGTCCAGCTCGATGATACTCGTCACCGTGCTGTTGAATTCCACCAGGCCGATCCGCTCCTGATCGCTGGGGATTTGGGCCAGGAAGGTGCGCAGCGCGGTCTGCATGTTGGTCAGCTTGTCGCCCTTCATCGAGCCGGAGGTGTCCACCACCAGGATGACGTTCGTCCGGCGCTTGGCTGCCGCCCAGGCGTTCTGCACCACCGACACCACATCCGGCGGCGGCAGTTGCAGCGTCGTCTGCGGCTGGCTGGAATCCACGCCATTGGCCGCGGTGAGCGGCGAATCGGGGCCGGAGAGCGAGAGGCTCAGGTCGGCCGGCCGATAGCCGGCGCGCAGGATCTCCTTTTGGGCCTCGGCCGAGGCGAGATACTCCCGGAACGCCTGGAAGGTGCGCCGCTGATTGGCGGTCAACTCCGGCGTTTCCAGCAGCGCCAGCGGATGATCGGCCCAGAGCGTGCCCTCGGCGGGATAGAGTGCGATCAACTTGGCGGGCGGTTTGCCGAAGACGCCGGTGTTGAAGGCCACGACAAGCTGTTCCGGCGTGACGAAGGCATCCAGATCCTTCGCGCCCTCTTTGGCCGCCTGCTGGATCACCGCCAGCTCGCTCTCGCCGTAGAAACGCACCGTCTTCTCGACCGCGTTGACGAATTCGAGCGTCTTGGGATTCTGCGCCATTTCGGCGGTCAGGCCGCGCTGGACGCCCGCGCCCGCGTAGAACTCGGCCAATGTCGCCAGCAGGCCGCTGGCGTGCGCCGTGCTCGGATGATTCCACTTGAAGTTCGCATCCTGCCGGGCGCGCGTTTGCAGGGTCGTCCAGCCGACCGGTTTTGCCGGCCAGCCGAGGCTCTTGGCGCTGTTCTCCCACGCTGCGATGACGATGGGGGTGACCGCGTAGCGCACCCCTTCGCCGGCCAGCCGCGGCGGAATGGCCCCCGGCTCGACCTGTTGGGCTTGCGCGTAGCGGGTGTTCAACTGATCGAGCCACAGCGATGAGTCGGGCGTCAACGCCTGGAAGGTGGCCTGGCCGGCCAACGCCTTCTCGACCATCTCATCCGGCTTCAACTCCACCAGTTCGATCTTGATCGCCTGGCGATCCGACGTGCGGAGATTCTTGGCGTTGAACTTCTCGACCAGGCTCTTGAGCAGCGTCGCCTTCTCCGGGGAGTAGGCGATCGCCAACGTCGCGTTGCGGGTATCAGCCGTTGGGCCGGCGGCCGATGGGCTGGCTTGATTGCCTGAGTTGATCAGCGCCACCGTCCCGCCGATCGCCAGCAAGATGCACAGGAACAGCACGCCGCCGACGACGGCGAGGACGGCTCCCGGATTGCTTTTGCTCTTACGCTGGTCTTTGTATCGCCTGCTCATGGCTCACTCCTTGCCGCCGGCTACTTGCCGACGTTCAGATCAAACCAGCGTAGAAGCGCCTGCAACACATCGCGGCTGGGGGTGGCCATGCGCGTCGTGCGCGGCACGACCGCTTCGATCCCCTGGCTCTTCCATTGCACGAACAGGTTGTCGCCATCCGTGATGCTGACCTGGTTGTTGACCGGCCGCAGGCCTTGCGCCACCGCCAACTTCTGGATCTCCGGCGAGAGCAGGAACTGCTGGAATTGGAGCGCGGCATTCTTCTCGGCCGCGGTCGTCTCCGGCCCGACCCAGATCGAGAACGGGAAGTCGAACCACGTGACGTACTTCGGGTAGCGGATCACCAACGGATCGGACCAACGTTTCTGGATGCCGGCCATGCTGTTCAGCAGGTCGCTTTCCAGCAGTTGGCCGCCGTCGCCGACCGAGTAGCCGAACAGCGCGAAGTCCTCGGCGGTGTAGGCGCTGGCGCCGCTCACGTCGGTCAGCGCGCCCATCAGCTCCTT
>CAZYHE010000631.1:0-3131 GCA_964647225.1 uncultured Anaerolineales bacterium | reverse complement strand
GGAATCACTTGATTATCCCCCCCGTTCTTGACACGGTGACAAGGTGACAAGGTGATCTCCAAGTGTCACCGTGTCACCCCGTCACAACTACACCGGCATCAACCCATGCTTCTTCGGCGGGTTGCTGGCGACTTTGGAGCGCAGGATTTCCAGCGCCATGATCAGCCGCAGGCGGGTGAAGCTCGGCTCGATGACCTCGTCAATCTGGCCCATGTCCGCGGCCGAGTACGGATTGTGGAACTTGTCAATGTAGTCTTGCAACAGCTTCTTGCGCAGGGCGATCGGATCGGCGGCTTTGCGTAACTCCTCACGATAGAGGATATTGATCGCGCCTTCCGGTCCCATGACCGCGATCTCGGCGGTGGGCCAGGCATAGGCCAGATCGGTGCGCATCTGTTTGCTGCTCATGGCGATGTACGCGCCGCCCATCGCCTTGCGCACGACGACGCTGATCTTCGGCACGGTCGCTTCGCAGTAGGCGTAGATGATCTTGGCGCCGTGCCGGATGACCCCGCCATGCTCCTGTGAGATGCCCGGCAGATAGCCGGGGCAATCCACGAAAGTGACGAGCGGTAAGTTGAATGCGTCGCAGAAGCGTACGAACCGGGCGATCTTGTCGCTGGAGTCAATGTCGAGCACGCCGGCCAGATACATCGGCTGGTTGGCGACCACGCCGACCGGGTAGCCGTCCAGCCGCGCCAGGCCGACCAGCGCGTTCTTGGCGTAGTGCGCATGCACCTCCAGGAAGCTGCCCCGGTCGAACACGCTGCTGAGCACCTGCCGCATGTCGTATGGCTCGCTGCTGTCCTCCGGGATGAGCCGGTCGAGCAGGTCATCGCGCCGCGCCGGGTCATCGTAAGGGGGCACGCGCGGGGGATCTTCGCTGTTGTTCTGCGGCAGATACGATAGGATTTCATGCACCAGGCGGAACGCGGCCACTTCATCATCGGCGGCGAAGTTGGCGACGCCGCTGCGCACATTGTGCGACACCGTGCCGCCCAGCGTCTCGAAATCCACCTCCTCGCCCGTCACCGACTTGATGACATCCGGCCCGGTGATGAACATGAAGCCGGTCTTGCGCACCATAATAATGAAGTCGGTCAAGGCCGGCGAATAGACCGCGCCGCCGGCGCACGGCCCCATCTGCACCGAGATTTGCGGGATGACCCCCGATGCCATGACGTTGCGCACGAACAACTCGCCATAGGCCGCCAGCGACCGCACCCCCTCCTGGATGCGCGCGCCGCCGGAGTCGAGCAGCCCGACCACCGGGATGCCGCTCTCCTGCGCCAGCTCCATGACCTTGCAGACCTTGTGCGACTGCACCTCGGAGAAGGAGCCGCCCAGGATCGTGAAGTCCTGGGCATAGATCGCCACGCGGCGGCCGTCAATCTTGCCGAAGCCGGTCACTACACCATCGCCTGGGTACTTCTTGTCCGCCATGTCGAAGTCGCTGATGTTGTGCGTCGCCAGGCGGCCAAGCTCCTGGAAGCTGCCTTGATCCAGCAGCAGATCAATCCGTTCGCGCGCGGTCAGCTTGCCCTTAGCATGTTGATCGGCGATGCGCTTCTCGCCGCCGCCTAATTTGGCCTTGGCCCGCATCTGGCGGAGTTCTTCGAGTTTGTCTTTCATACACCTACCACTTTTTTGCTTGCGCCTCAACCCCTGTGCTATAATAGCGTTGTTGAGGAGAGGTCGCATAGTCGGCCGAGTGCGCGCGTCTCGAAAACGCGTATCCTGAAAGGGATCGTGGGTTCGAATCCCACCCTCTCCGCCTGGCAAAACCCCACGGTCAGTGGGGTTTTTGTTTTCAACGCACGCCAATTCGCCGTTCATTCACTATAACGACAGCCGTGCAGACAGGCTATGACGAGGGTCATACCGCAGCCGCGGCCCCCAAATTTGTGAAAGCCGCCCATTCGGCGTATAATCCGCTTGTTTCCGGGGAGAGGTCGCATAGTCCGGTCTAGTGCGCACGACTGGAAATCGTGTATCCTGCAAGGGATCGCGGGTTCAAATCCCGCCCTCTCCGCTGATCCGCAAGGCCACTGCATCGCAGTGGCCTTTTTGTCAGCCAACGATCAGACGGTTGACCGAATCTCGATGCGCTGAAGGCGTTGGGCGCCGGGCCGGCGACGAAATTCATCTTCCCGATGGAGTTTACCGGGCTGACGAAGGCATTTTCGCGTTTCACATCCGAGGCGGGCCGCGACGGATGAGGGGCGCAAGCATGGCGCAAGGTGGTGTGTCTAACCTGTTCACCGCCTTGCATCATGCAAGTTCCAAATTTGCGTATTCCGCGATGTCATGGTAGAGTATGAACGTTGAAGCTTTCCGTAGTTCGGCAACACTGGGTGGAAGCAGCGTCCCGTTCCCTTTGGCCCTTGCCCCCCCAAATATAACCCCGTAACCGGAATGTCTCTAAACTATTTCACACCCATTCAGGAGTTGTCTAACAATGGCTATGCAAGACAAGAGTCTCAAGTGCGTTGACTGCGGGAACGACTTCGTGTTCACCTCTGGTGAACAGGAATTCTACGCGCAGAAAGGCTTCACAAACGCCCCGACCCGTTGCCCGAGTTGCCGTGCGGCCCGCAAGGCCTCACGCGATGGCGGCAGCAGCTACAGCGGTGGCGGCGGTGGCGGCGGCTACGGCGGCCAGCGCCAGATGTACCCGGCCGTGTGCGCGCAGTGCGGCAAGGCGACCGAAGTGCCATTCCAGCCGCGCGGCGACAAGCCGGTCTACTGCTCCGACTGCTACAAGAGCCAGAAGCCCGCGAGCAGCGGCGGTGGCTATGGTGGCGGCCGGTCGAGCGGTGGCGGCGGTGGTTACGGCGGCGGTGGCGGTGGCGGCGGCAGCAGCCGCGGTGGCAGCCGCGGTGGCGATCGGGGCCGCAGCCGCAGCGACTGGTAGTTCTTCACCAGTAATTTGATAGAGGCCATGAGGTTGTTCCGTCCGTGCAAGCGGGTCGGGATAGCCTTGTGGCCTCTTTTTGTTTTTTGGCGAATCCGACCGCAGAAAACGCTCCCCCGCCTCCTTTGACAAATCTCGCACTCTCGGTTACGATGTGGATGGTCGTGCTAGGCGGGGAGCTAGCGGTGCCCTGTACCCGCAATCCGCTACAGCGGGG
>CAZYHE010000630.1:0-3132 GCA_964647225.1 uncultured Anaerolineales bacterium | reverse complement strand
TGGGTTGGTAGATTGGTAGGTTGGTGGATTGGTTGGTTGGTAGATTGGTAGGTTGGGGGGCGATCTCCCAGTTTCCCAATCTACCAATTTTCTAATTTCCCAATCTACCAATCTACCACTTTACCAAACGTTACGGATTCACCTTGATCGTGCCGGCCTTGATGCCCTCGACGGCTTTCTCGGCCGCAGCTTTGACATTGGCGGGCAAGGCGTACTGCGAGTTGTAGGCGATCTTCAGGCCGCCGTTCTTCAGCCCGAGGACGAAGCTCTCGCCGCCCAGCTTGCCCTTGGTGCGGTTCTCGATCATCTGCTTCAAGATGCCGTTCCAGTCATACTGCTGGCTGGCGACCACGTTCTTCGGCGCAAGCGTGGCCTGGTCCTGCTGCGTGCCGAACCAGAGCACGGTGCCCTTTTCCTTGGCCGCGCCGATGGAGCCGACCACCGACTGCGACGAGCCGGTCAGGATGTCCGCGCCGGCCGCGATGTGCGTCTTGGCCGCTTCGGTCATCAACGCCACATCGGAGAAGGAGCCGGTCCAAGTCTTGGCGAGCTTGAGACCCGGATCCACGGACGCCACGCCCTGAACGAAGCCATCCACGTAGGTCTTGGCGTCGCCCGCTTCCACGGGGCCGGTCACGCCGATCACCTTGCTCTTGGTCAGCATGGCTGCCATCACACCGTTGACGTAGCCGCCCTGCTCGGCGGCTGCGGTGTAGGCGTAGACGTTGGGCAGGCCGAACGTGTTGACCTCGGTGCCCCAGGCGAAGGTCACCTTGGGGAAGTCCTTGGCGACTTCCTGGATCGAGGTGCCGTACTGCGAGCCGTGGCCGATGACGATGTCGAAGCCCTGGCTGGCGTAGTCGCGCAACGCCGCCGCGGCATCCGGCACCTTGAACATGTTCTCCGAGTACTTCAGCTCCATCTTCGACTCGCCGCCCATCTCGGTCTGGATGGCCTTGAGAGCGCCGAACATGGACTGGCTGAACGCCATATCGGTGGTGGCGCTCGGCATCACCATCGCCACGCGGAGGGGCTTGCCCCCGCTGGCCCCTTGCGGCGCGGCCGGCGTACAACCTGCGGCCACCAGCGCGATCAACAGGACGACGAACAACAGACTGCGGAACTTCATGGGACTCCTCCTGGGTGATATTGGATATTGGGGATTAGGGACTGGGGACTGGGGACTGGGGACTGGAGGCAAGTATTTGGCATCGGAACACACTTGTCCAATACCCAATACCTAATCCCTAGTCCCTAGCACCTAATCCCCAATCCCCAACCCCCATTCAACTCATTCCCCGTTCAAACGGCGCATTCAACGCGGCCGGCTGGCGCGCCCGATTGACGGCAAAGACCAGCGCGGCGATGGTCAGCAGATAGGGCAGCATCACCGCGATGTCGGACGAGATCCTGACGCCCAGAACCTGCATCCACAACTGGAACGCGTTCACCGTGCTGAAGAGCAGCGCACCCCACATGATGCCCACCGGCTTCCATCCGCCGAAGTAGACCAGCGCCACGGCGATGAAGCCCATGCCGGCGGTCATGTTTTCCTGGAACAGGTTGAGCAGCGAGATGGAGAGGGACGCGCCCGCGATCCCTGCCAGCGCCCCGCCCAGGCACACGCTGAAGTAGCGGATTCGGTTCACGTCCACACCCAGCGAGTCGGCCGCGGCGGCGTTCTGTCCCACGGCGCGAATCTTGAGGCCCAAGGTGGTTTTGTTGAGCACCCAAGTTGCCACCGGCACCAGCAAGAACGCGCCGTACACCAACAGGCTTTGCTGGAAGAAGATCGGCCCGACGTAGGGGATGTCGCCGAGCAGCGGAATCTTGACCGGCTGGAAACCGACGACGGTCTTGACCGTGCCGACCATCACCTTGAACAGCAGCGACGACAGCCCCAGCCCGAAGATGTAGAGGCCGATGCCGCTGATGCCCTGCTCGGCCTTGAGGGTGACGCTGATGAACGACATCAACAGGCCCATCGCCAGCCCCACCACGATGGCGATCAGCAGCCCCAGCCACGGGTTGCCCGTCTGCAGGACGACGTAGAAGGCCGCAAAGCTGCTGACCAGCATGATGCCGTCCACGCCCAGGTTCAGCACGCCGGAGGTCTGCGCAAACGCCTCGCCGATGGCGGCGTACAGATAGGGCGTCGCCAGCCGAACCGCCGATGTGAGGATGCCGACGACGATGCCGATCAGCCCGGCGGTAGAGTAGATGTCGGTCATGATTGCACCTCCACGCTCTTCGCGCGTGCTGCGGCGGCCAGGCGCGCCTGGCGTTGCGCCGCCCAGCGCCGCGAGAGCAGCGCCGACCCCACCACGAATAGCACGATCAGCCCTTGCAGTGTATCAATCAGCGCCGATGGCACCTGCACCGCGCGCTGCATCTTGTCGGCGCCCACCAGCAGGCTGCCGAAGAGCCACGAGGCCGGAATCAGCCCCAACGGGTGCAGCCCGCCGAAGAGCGCAGCCACGATGCCGGAGAAGCCATAGCCGCTGGTGATCCCTTCCAGCAGCCGGCGTTGCACGCCGATCACCTCGATCACACCGGCCAGCCCGGCGAAACCGCCGGCCAGCGTCAGCGAGAGCGCCTGGTAGAACGGCACGCGGATGCCGGCGTAGCGCGACGCGTCGGGGTTCAGCCCCACGGCGCGAATCCGGTAGCCGATGGTCGTGCGCCACAGGAAGATGTAGACGGCAATCGCCAGGAGCACCGCCAGGATGGCGCCGGCGTGGAGCAGGGTTTGCGGGATCAGCCGGGGCAGCCACACCTGTTCAGGGAGGCGCTCGGACTGGTGGAGGAACGTGCCGGCGATGACGCCGGCCGGATCCATCAACGGGCCGCGCAGCAACAGATTCATCAGTTGCAGCGCGATGGCGTTCATCATCACGGTGCTGAGGATCTCATTGACCCCCATGCGCGCCTTGAGGTAGCCGGGGATGAAACCCCAGGCCGCGCCGGCCAGGAAGCCCATGATCAGCGTGGCGGGGAGCAACAGCCAGCCGGGCCAGGTGCGGAATTGCAGCGAGAACCAGGTCGCCATCAGCGCACCGAGGACGATCTGCCCCTCGGCGCCGATGTTGATCACGCTGGCGCGGAAGGCGATGCAGATGCCCAGCCCCACCA
>CAZYHE010000629.1:0-3145 GCA_964647225.1 uncultured Anaerolineales bacterium | reverse complement strand
TCGAGCCATTCCTGCGCGTCTATTGGGACATCGAACGCTCCGACTTCGGCGTGCCCCTGCTGCGCGAAGGGGCGCAAGACGTGGAGGGCGGCAACGTCGCCTACCACTTCGATTATCCGATCCGCACCCCCGCCGAGATTGATCGCCTGAAGCCGCGCACCTTCACCGTGGATCGCGCCCGAACCCAACGCCGGGCCGCGCGGCTGAGCGACATCTTCGGCGACCTCCTGCCGGTCGTCTTGCACGGCACCGGCGGCCATTGGGCGGCCCTCACGCAAGACCTCTTCAAGCTGATCGGCAATGACAACCTGCTGACCTGGACCTACGACGCGCCGGACGCGCTCCACCGGCTGATGGCCTATCTGCGCGACGACCGGCTGGCCTATTTCTCCTGGCTCGAACGGGAAGGGCTGCTCGGCCTCAACAGCACCGGCTTCGAGTTGGCCGGCTCCGGCAGCCCCGGCTACATCAGCAGCCTGCCCCAGCCCGATTACGCCGGGACTGCGCGTCTGGCCGACATCTGGGCGTGGATGGAATCGCAGGAGACGACGATGATCTCCCCGCGCATGTTCGCCCACTTCTTCCTGCCCACCATGGCCGAGGTGAGCCGGATCTTCGGCCTGATCTACTACGGCTGCTGCGAGCCGGTGCATGATCGCTGGGACAAAATCATCGCCGCGATCCCGAACGTGCGCGCGGTGTCGGTCTCGCCCTGGTGCGACAAACGCATCATCGCCGAGAAGCTGGGGCGCAACGTGATCTTCTCGCGCAAGCCGAAGCCCGCGCCCATCAGCGGCGCGAACCCGGATTGGGATGTGCTGACCGAAGATATTGACGAGACGCTGGCCGCGGCGCGCGACTGCAACCTGGAGATTATCTTCCGCGACGTCTACCGCATCAACGGCGACCGGCCGCGGCTGGCGAAATGGGCGCAGATGGTGCGTGCGCGGATCGGAGAATAAACCATGATCCAACTCAACTTCACCGAACAAGACTGGCAGCGCATCGAACGCGACACGATGGCCTGGTGGGCCGGCGAGCTGGATCGGCCGCTCGTCTACCTGGCTGCCACCGATCCCGTGGCCGCCCCCAAACCGTTCAACTATCAGAGCAACTACCCGCTCACGATGCCTGCCGATGCGGTCGTAGACCGCTACGAGCCGTTCCTGGCGGCCACGCACTACTACGGCGACGCGTTCCCCGCGCGCTGGATCAACTTCGGGCCGGGGATCATGGCCGGCTTCCTCGGCGGCGAGGTACATAGCGTCAGCGATCCCTCGGAAACGGTCTGGTTCACACCCGCCCGCGACATCCCGATCAGCGAGTTGGATGTGGTGTATGACGCCGAGAATCCCTGGTGGCGCCGCGTCCAGGCGATCACCGCGGCCTTCGTGGAACGCTACGGCGGCCTGCTCCAGGTCGGCCAGACCGACTTGGGCGGCAACCTGGACATCCTGGCGTCGCTGCGCACGACGAGCGGCCTCCTCTTTGACGTGACCGAGCAGCCCGCAGAGGTGGATCGGTTGGTGCGGCGGACGACCGAGCTTTGGTTCCGCTATTATGACAAGCTGGATGCACTGATACGTCCGGTCGGACGCAGGCCGGCATGTCGCGGCACCACGAGTTGGGCGCCGATCTGGTCCACCGGCAAGACCTACATGCTCCAGTGTGACTTCTCCTACATGATCGGCCCGAAGATGTTCGAGCGCTTCGTCTTGCCCGACCTGGTCGCGTGCTGCGATCACCTCGACCACGGCTTCTATCACCTGGACGGCAAAGGAGAGATCCCGCACCTGGGCATGTTGCTGGCGATCGAGCGGCTGCGGGGCATCCAGTGGATCCCCGGCGACGGCCAGCCCACGCCCGACCAATGGCTGCCGCTGCTCAAGCGCATCCGCGACGGGGGCAAGTTGTGCCAGGTCTTCGTCCGGCCCGAAGGCGCGCGGCGCATTGTGCAAAACCTGGGCGGCAAAGGCTTCCTGCTCGTCATCCAGCACGAGGAGGACGAGTTCCGCGACCCGGAAACGGCGCACGCGTTCCTGAAGACGCTGGCGCAAGAGGATATCTCTTTGACACGCGCAGCATGAACAGGATTTCCGACTCCCAATCCTGTCAATCCTGTAAATCCTGTCCAGAATCGGAATACCATGACTGAACCCACACCCACTGCACGTCCGCTCACGCTCAAACCCGACCTCCCCGAAGCCGCCCGACGGTGGGAAGCCTATTGGCAGGGGGAGATGCTCGACCGCCCCATCGTCTGCGTCACCGCGCCCCGGCACGGGCCGCCGCCGCCGTGGGAGTATCGCTACCGCCAGCGCGTCTTCGGCGACATGGACGCGGTCATTGACGAGGCGCTGGCCCGCGCCGAGGCGACCTACTACGCGGGCGAAGCGATCCCGAGCTTTTTCCCCAGCTTCGGCCCCGACGAGATCGCGGTCTTCACCGGCGCGGAGTTCCTCTGGAGCGAAGATTCGGGCGAGACCAATTGGTCGGTTCCCTATGTCGAGGATTGGGCTGAAGCCCTCCCGCTGCGCCTGCGGCTCGACCACCCCCTCTGGCAGCGGATGGTCGAGCTGAACCGCCGCGCGGCCGAACGGCTGGCGGGCAAGATGCTGATCCAGTCCATTGACCTGCACACCAACATGGATCTGCTGGCAGCCGTGCGCGGCCCGCAGCGGCTCTGCATGGATCTGTGCGACCAGCCCGCGGCGATTGACCGCGCCATGCGCAGCGCCCGCGCGATCTTCCCGGAGGTCTGGCACGCGCTGCGCCAGGCGGCTCGCATGGACGAATGGGGCTATTGTCACGCCGGCTTCGCGATGACCGGGATGGCGATCCTCCAATGCGACTTCAGCGCGATGATCGGCCCGGAGATGTTCCGGCGGTGGGTGCTGCCCGCGCTCGAAGAAGAAGCCGAGATCGTCAAGCACGTGATCTACCACTGGGACGGCCCGGCCGCGCGCATCCACACCGCCGACCTGATTGCCGGCCGCGGGTTGCACACTCTCTCCTACGTGCCGGGCGATGGCAACGGCCCGCCGATCAACCACCTCGAGCTGCACAAGCGCGTCCAGGCCGGCGGCAAGGCCGTCCAGGTCTGGGGCACGCCCGACGAGGTCAAGCGGATGCACCGCGAGCTGCG
>CAZYHE010000628.1:0-3146 GCA_964647225.1 uncultured Anaerolineales bacterium | reverse complement strand
GGCAAGTGAACGGCCGGCCTCAACCGATGTACGACCACGTCGAGTACGATGTGTACTACGTGGAGCACCGTTCGCTGCGGCTAGATCTGTGGATATTGCTGCGGACGGCGGGCGCGGTCGTGTCGGGGGATGGGGCGGCGTGAAGTCATCGTGGCTGAAGCATAGGCTCGGAAAGCCGCGCCCCAGTCGGCTTAATCGCACGTCTTTTTGTACGGCAACGCTTCGAGTTGCATCAGCCCGGCGGGTGCTTCATACTCCGGGTCTTTGTGAATCAAGATCGCATTTTGTTGGAGCGCATACGCGGCGATCAGCCGTCAAGCGAAACCCTGACCAACACAGCGTCGAAGAGTTCACGTGAGCACGCACGCCCCTGTGGATCTGACCCAAAAACTCGACACCCTGCCCGACCGGCCGGGGGTCTACCTCTACCGTTCGGCCGACCGCACCGTCATTTATGTCGGCAAGGCGGTGGTGCTGAAGCACCGCGTCCGCTCCTATTTCCAGGCCAACCGTGACCCCAAGACGCGGCGCCTGGTGTCCGAGATCGCCGACCTGGAGTGGATCGTCACCGATACCGAGCTGGAGGCGCTGATCCTCGAAAATGAGCTGATCAAGCGCTATCGCCCCCGCTTCAACATCCGCCTGCGCGACGACAAGACCTATCCGTACATCAAGCTGCATTGGGCCGAAGACTTCCCGAAGGTCAGCATCGTGCGGCGGATGGAGCGGGACGGCAGCCGCTACTACGGCCCCTTCACGTCGGGCTATGCGGTGCGCCAGACCCTCGACGGCCTCCGCCGGGTCTTCCCCTACCTGGATTGCACGCGCGAGATCACCGGCCGCGACCCCAAGCCGTGCCTCTACTTTCACATCAAACGGTGCGCGGGGCCGTGCATCGGCGCGGTGGATCGGGACGGCTATCGCCAGATCATCGCGGGGCTGGCCGACTTCCTGGAAGGCAACAGCGAAGAAGTGCTCGAAAAGATGAAGGCTCGGATGCAGCAGGCGGCTGAACGCCTCCAGTTCGAGCGGGCGGCCATGCTGCGCGACCAAATCCGGGCGGCCGGCCAGCTCGTCGAGCGCCAGAAGGTGGTCAGCGGCAAGCAGGAGGACGAGGATGTCATCGCCTTCGCCCAGGATGCGCGCACGGGCGAGGCGTGCGTGCAGGTCTTCTTCATCCGCCGCGGCAAGCTGATCGGCCGGGAGACCTTTGTGCTGGAGGGGGTGAACCCGGAGCAGAACGGCGAGATGGTCTCGGCCTTTGTCAAGCAGTTCTACGATGAGGCGGCCTTCGTGCCCCCCAGCATCCTGCTCCAGAAAGACCTGGACGAGCGGGACATCATCGAGCAATGGCTGCGGGGCCGGCGCGGCGGCGAGAAGGTGCTTTTGTCCGTGCCGACCGAAGGCCCCAAGCAGGAGTTGTTGCAAATGGCGGGCGAGAACGCGGCCGCCACCCTCGCCACGCTGCAAGCGCAGTGGCAGGCCGACACCAACCGCCAGACCGAGGCGTTGGCCCAAATCCAGGAGGCGCTGGCCCTTTCCGCGCCGCCGGGCCGCATCGAGTGCTTCGATATCTCGACTTTGCAGGGCACGAACACCGTCGCCAGCATGGTCGTCTTCGCCAAAGGCGCGCCGGAGAAGGGCGATTATCGCCGGTTCAACATCAAGGGGCGGGGCAGCCAGGGCGAGCCGGATGATTTCGCCTCGATGCGGGAGGCGCTCAAGCGCCGCTTCCGCCGCGCGGTCGAAGAGGCCGTGCCCGATCCGGGCCGGGTGGCGCGCAAGTCGGACGAGGCGTGGAAGCTGCTGCCCGATCTGCTGATCGTGGACGGCGGCAAGGGGCAGCTCGGGGTGGCGGTCGAGGTGCTGGCGGAATTCGGGTTGACCGAGGTGGTGCCGGTGGCCGGGCTGGCGAAACAGCGCGAGGAGTTGTTCCTGCCGGGCCGCTCCGACAGTATTCTGTTGCCGCCGGCCAGCCAGGGCCTCTTCCTGGTGCAACGCATCCGCGACGAGGCGCACCGCTTTGCGATCACCGCGCACCGCGCGCAGCGCGGCAAGGTTGCCATCGCGTCCGAGCTGGACGCCGTCCCCGGCATCGGCCCGGCGCGGCGCAAGGCGCTGCTCAAGCACTTCGGCTCCCTGGAAGCGATCCGCCAGGCGACGATCGCGGAGTTGGCGGCCGTGCCGGGCATGACGGCGGCCGCGGCGCAGGCGGTGCGAGAGGGGTTGTGAGATGTTGAACGATGCGCAAATCGCTGAGGCGTGGGAGTTGCTCAAGGACACGCCGCTGGTCAAGGTGTGGCCGGATTTTCGGAATGATTATCTGCCGCGCCTCGACCGGGTCGAAAAGCTGTCGGGTGAGCAGATCGTGCGCGAGGGTGAGGTTGCGAGCGATTTCTTCATCCTCGGCGCGGGAACGGCGCAAGGGAATCTGCAGCGAAGCGGCCAGGTGTGGCTCCGCTGGGACTTCGCGCCGGGTCAATGTTTCGGACAGGTCGCGCTCTACCTCAACCAACGCCAGTTCGAGGTGCGCGCAACCACGCCGGTCGTCTTATACCGCCTGCGGCCCTTCGATCTGCGCGGCGCCATTGAGCGCAATGCCAAGCTCCAGGAGTTTCTGTTGCGCCAGGAACTCGCCGGGCGGCTGCGTCGTATGCCGCTGTTGCGTTCGCTGGATGATGACACGCTTTTTCAGATTGCGCCGCTGGTCAAGGAGTCGGATATCGCCACGGGCAGCGAGGTCGAGTTCCCGCCCGCGGGTGGGCTTTGGATCATTGAGCGGGGGCGGGTCGAGGTGACTGGCCCGGCCGCCCTGGGGCGTTCGGATTGGTGTTTGACAGCGGGAAACTTTTTCACGGCCGCAGGCGCGGGGATGCGTTTTGGGCAAAACAGCCTCACCGCGACGGCGAAGGTGCGCCATAAGGCACACCTTATATCTTTCTCGGCCGATCATTTGAATGGGTTGGCAGCTACCTTCGAGGATGTTCGCGCGCTCCTCCAGCGGCCAAACGACATTGCCCGCAATTTGGCCGATGTGGATTTTTTCAGAAGTCTTTCTCCCGAAGGGCGACAGCATCTGGCGCAGTTCTGTGGCTGGATGTTCGTGCCGGCCGGGCAGAATATCACCACCCAGGGACAACGCGGCT
>CAZYHE010000627.1:1877-3147 GCA_964647225.1 uncultured Anaerolineales bacterium | reverse complement strand
TGCGGGTGCTCGTGGCCCAGCCGGACATGCAGAATTGGCTGCGCAGATTGCCCCTGCCGGGCGAGACCGGAGAGCGGCGGGACGAGATCCTGGGCCGGATCAGCGATCTGGAAGTGCTGGATGTGCTGAGCAAAAACACGGTGGTCGCGGCGGCCGGGATCGGCGGCACGGTCTTCACCACCGTCTTTACCATCTTCGGCATCTTCTCCATCTTCGCCGGGGTGCTGCTGATCTTCCTGATCTTCGTCATGTTGGCGGCGGAGCGCCGCAGCGAGATGGGAATGGCCCGCGCCATCGGCATGCAGCGGGGCCACCTGGTGCAGATGTTCGTCTCCGAGGGGATGATCTACGATCTGGTGGCCGCGGCGCTGGGCATCGTCCTGGGGCTGGCGATCTCCTACGCCATGATCGGCTTCCTGGGCGGCATCTTCAACGCGGCGGCCCAGCAGGTCAACCGTGAACTGTCCGGCAGCCTCTTTACCTTCTACTTCAACGTCGCCCCCACGTCGGTGGTGATCGCCTACGCCCTGGGCGTGCTCCTGACCTTTGCCGTCGTCACCGTCTCCTCCTGGCGGGTCAGTCGCCTGAACATCGTCTCGGCGATCCAGGACACGCCGGAACCGGACGGGGGCCAACGGGGCACGGGCAAGCTGATCGGCCGGCTGATCACCGGCCCGCTGACCGTGGCCGCGGGCGCGTGGCTCTACTTCGGCGTGGCGGGCGGAAGGTCGGGCGTCCTGCTGCTGGCCGCGTTCTCCATGCTGCTGGTCGGCGGGCTGCTGAGCGTGGGCTGGGCGCTCTCGGCTACCTCCATGCGCACGGAACGCCGGCGACGGCTGGTCTATACGGTCATGGGCCTGGGCCTCGTGCTCATCTGGGGGCTGCCGTGGGAGACCTTGCTGCCCGGCCGGGGCTTTGGCTTGCTGCAGCAGGGCGCCCAATGGACGATCCTCGCGCTTGTGATCAAGGGGCCGGCGCTGATCCTGGGCGGCATCCTGGTCATCATGTTCAGCGCGGACATCCTGCTGCAGGCGGTGAGCCGGGTGCTGGGCGGCATCGGCGCGCTGACGCCGGTGCTCAAGACCGCCATCGCCTATCCCCTCACCAGTCGCTTTCGCACGGGCGTGGCCATGGTCATGTTCGCCATGATCATCACCACCGTGGTGCTCATGTCCGTGGTGATCCAGGCCACAGAAAGCGTCATCACGCCGGACGCCAAGAGCAGCGCCGGCTTTGATATCAAGACCTCGTTTGGCCTGCTCAGCTTCTT
>CAZYHE010000627.1:0-1777 GCA_964647225.1 uncultured Anaerolineales bacterium | reverse complement strand
GCCCAGGAGGTCGAGCGGGCCTTCCTCAGCTCCGCGCTGGACGCCACGGTGATCGCGGACAGCGCCGCCCAGGGCCAGGCATTGACCCGTGGCATCCTGCAACTGTTCCAGGGGTTCCTGGCCCTGGGGCTGCTGGTGGGCATCGCCGCCCTGGGCGTGATCAGCGCCCGCTCGGTGGTGGAGCGCCGGCAGCAGGTGGGCATGCTGCGGGCCATCGGCTACCAGCCTGAAATGGTCGCGCTCTCCTTTGTGCTGGAGGCCAGCTTCATCGCCCTGGTGGGCATCGGCCTGGGCACCGGTGCGGGCATCCTGATGGGCCAGGCCATCATCGGCCAACTCTTCAGCGTCATCACGGCCGGGCGCACCCTGGCCGTGCCGTGGAGCCAGATCGGGATCATCGTCCTGGGCGCGTACCTTTTCTCGCTGCTTACCACCATCCTACCCGCGCTACAGGCCGCGCGCATCTATCCGGCGGACGCGCTCCGCTACGAGTAGGACGGCCTGCGTGGCAGTTCAAGGCTTCCCGGCCCGTATGGGCATGGCGGGAAGCCTTGAACTGCATGGGTCTGGAGCGGCGTTATTCCGCATTTGCTATTTGAATTTTGGGGGGGCTGCTTTATGATTGATCTAAGTCCACGCCAACTCTGGCCACTAAACTTTATGTCCCCCTACCTCGGCCTAATGTTGTCCTCCGCCCCCGCCTGATCGAGCGCCTGAACGAGGGTCTGCACCGCAAACTGACCCTTATCTACTCCATCTTGAAGCGCGGGTTCTATCACCACGCCGGGAAGCCCATCGAGGAAGTCATCGCCCAACACGGACGCCGGGCTATGCATGCCGGCCAGTTGCGGAGCGACCAGCAGCCGCCCCACCGCCTTGGCCGCGGAGGACGCCGTAAACTGGTAAGGATCCCCGGTATGGATGCGGACTTTCCGCACCACTTCACCTCGGCGGAGCGAGTGCGCGACAATCGTCGCCTGCTGAGAGGCGCGCAATTGGTCATCCGGGCCTTCAGGCAGAAACCGGACCAGCAGCTTGAGAAGTGAGCGGACACCTTTCCATTTTGCCGGCCATGCCAGGAGCTCGGAGAGCCTCGCCGCCTGACGCACCGGAGGGGTCGCTTCGAAATAGACTGCTACGTTCTGGATGCCGGTGGTGAGGGGAGCCGTCAGCAGATCGCCCCAGGTATTGGCCAGCGACATGGCCGGCCCCCGGCCATAGTCGAAAACGGCGGTGTGCGCGAGGGGTCGGACGCGCTGCAGAACTCCCTGCCGCAAGATGAGGGTGCCTCGGTGTAGGTCATCCACCAACGCCCTCAGGGATCCCCGTGACATGCTCACCGGCAGAGACAATCCGAGTTGAATCTCGTCGACAGGTTCGCTGCCCTTCATAAAAGCCGCCCACTTCGCGGCATAGTCGGTGGGAACCACGTCGAAGCCCACGGCCAGCACTGCGGTGATCCCCGCCTGCCTGAACGCCTCCGCAAGTATGAGCTGCTTCTGAAGCACCGACACGTCGCCACCGATATCGGCATAGCGCGTCCCGGTCCGAAGACAGGCCTCCATTACGGGAACGGCTGTTTCCCCGAAAGGGCCAGCAGCATTGAGCACCAGGCTCTTCTCAGTCATCATGCGCGTGAGGGCGTCGGCGTCCTCCACGCTCGCTGCAACATGCTCCAACCCGTGCGCCTGGGCCAGCTCAGCGACCTTGTCAGGCGATCGCCCCGCCACCACCGGGCGCAGTCCTAGATCGAGCGAGCGCGCCAGGATCAGGCGAC
>CAZYHE010000626.1:0-3153 GCA_964647225.1 uncultured Anaerolineales bacterium | reverse complement strand
GCGTTTGGTGGTCGAAGTCGCCAGGGCAAGCACGAGCAGGAAGCCCAACAGGAACGAGATCGGGAAAACGGCCAATGACGCCTGCAAAGAGACTTTGCTGGCGATGAGCGACATGATCAGGGGCGGCACGATGCCGCCGAGGGGGATCGCGATCTTGATGGTCCCCAGAACGGTGCCGGCCATCTCCTCGTAGAGCAAACCCGCGTACGTGAGGACGAGGGGCAGCAGCGCCGAGAGGGTCAGCCCGGCGAGAATTGCGGCGATATATGTGTAGCTCCCAAGTTCGACAAAGTAGAACAGGGCGGAGCTTGGCACGGCCAGCCCGAAGAGCGCCAGCGCCGAGCTTAGGATTTGTTTGGGCTTGACCGCGTAGCCGACGATCAGCCGGCCCGCGGCCACCGCGATCAAGAAGACCACCAGCCCCAACTTGGTAGCGACTGGCGAAAAGCCCCGGACTTCGGCCAGGTAGGTCGTCAGAATGCCGATCGAACCGGCCTCGGCGCCCACGATCAGCGCCGTGATGCAGAAGAGCAGGGCGATGGCTTTGTTCTTGGTGAGGATGCGCAGTTTATCTCCGTAGGGGGACACGGGCCGCGGCTTGTTTTGCAGCGACGTCAAGGCAAAGACGCCTGCCAGCAGGGTGACGCCGATCCCCGATTGCACCACCGCCACGCGCCAGTTCATCTGAAGGGAGATCAGGTAGAGCGCGATCAGCAGGGAGCCGAAGGTGACGAAGAAGTGGTTGACGTTGATGAACAGACCCGCGCGGGTCTCGTGCAAATCCAACAGGAGGGCGTCGGTGACCCCTTCATAGGTGCCCATCCCGACGCCGAACAGGAACATGATGCTCAGGTTGACCCAGTACAGCGGACTGATGTAGAAGGTCAGAAAGGCGAATGCGAGGACCAGACTGCCGGCCAGCAGCAGTTTGGGCTTCGGTCGGGCGTCGGCCAGCGCGCCGGAGACGCCGACCGAAAGCATGAACCCCAGGTTCTGCACGGCGATCAGGACGCCGATCTGCGACGCGGTCAGCCCAATGTCGCGCGCCGCAGACCCAATCAGCGCGCCGCCGACGCCCAGGAAAAACATCGCCACGAAGGACGCGGCGGTGATGATTTTGATGTTGCGGATCAAGAAGCGCCCCACCGTTCCCGCAACAGGTGCGCGGCCATCTTCGGCTGGCGGTCGCGGGTGAAGACCCCCTTGCGGTTCAGCCCGCCGGCGCGCAGGATGCTCTGACCGGTCTTGAAGTCGGCGAAGTTCCAGACGTGCATCCCGGCCATGAAGGGCCGCGCCGCGGCGACATCCAGGAAGCCGGCCAACATCGCGACCTGGTATTCTTCGGTCCACATCTCGGCCGGCTCGCCATGCACCCCGGCGATCGTGTCCGCGCCGAACTCGGTGATGGCGATCGGCTTCTGGTATTGTTCGTAAAGCTGATCCAGGTCTTTCGCCAACGCCTCGAGCGCGGGCGCCAACTGGCCGCTCTGCGTGTACCAACTGTTGTAGCGGTGGATGCACAGCACGTCACATTGCGCCAGCCAATCAATGAAGCCCCCGGCGATCGGCGCCTCCACCGTCACCAGGCGGGTCGGGTCGAGCTTGCGCACCAACTCGAACAGCTCGGTGAAGAACGGCCCGGCGGCCGCGTGCAGCTTGCCCTGGCCCGACATCATCGCGGCGAACCCGCCCTGGCCGACCATCGGCTCGTTGGCGACGCTCCACATGATGACGCACGGATGGTTCTTGTCGCGGGCGATCAACTCGGCCACCTGCTGCCGGCACTGCGTCAGCCGGGCCGCGATCCCTTCCGCGCCGTCGTCGAAGAACAGCCCCACGGCCGGGGTCTCGTCCACGACCAGGAAGCCCTCCCGGTCGGCCATGCGCATCGCTTCTTCGGAATAGGGGTAGTGCGACGTGCGGAAGGAGTTCGCGCCGGTCCACTTGAGCAGCCCCGCGTCCTTGACGATCAGCGGCAGGTTCAGCCCGCGGCCATGCACCGGGAAGTCCTCGTGCTTGCCGAACCCTTTCAGGAGGATCGGCTGGCCGTTGAGCAGCAGCTTGTCTCCGGCGACCGCGACCGTGCGGATGCCGATGTCGAGGGTGTAGCGGTCGGCGGTCAGGCCGTCGGCGTCCAGCGTCAGCGTGAGCTGGTAGAGATAGGGATCGGCCGGCCCCCAGAGGCGGGCGGCCGGCACGCGCAGCGTCGCCTCGGCCGCGCCGTCGCGGAAGGCCAGCCGCGCCGCCCAACTTCCGCCGGCGCCGGTCAGCGTCGCCGTGCCGGGCAGGTCGCCGCCGGTCTGGACGGCGCGCACCGTCACGATGCTGTCGGCGCCGTCCAGCTCCGTGACGACCGTCACATCCTCGATGCGCGTCGCGGGGACGGCGTAGAGGATCACCGGCCGGTGGATGCCGGCGTAGGGGAAGAAGTCGAAGCTGGCGTTCGGGAAACTGCCCATGAAGCCGCCGATGCCGCTCCGGATATTGCCCGGCGGCACACGCGTCGGGGTCAGTTCGGCGTCCACGCGGATCGCGACCACGTTCGGCTGATCCCACGCGAGCAGGTCGGTGATGTCGAAGGCGAAGGGCAGGTGGCCGCCCTCGTGCGCGCCCGCGAGCCGGCCGTTGACCCAGACCTTCGCCGCATAGTTGGCCGAGCCGACGCGCAGGAAGATGCGCTGCCCCTGCCAGCAGGATGGCGCGTAGAATTCCTGCGCATACCACGCCGGACCCAGGTAGTCGCGCAGGTCGCTGTATTGTTCGTTCCAGCTTGCGGGCACGGCGATGGCCCGCGCCGCGGGCAGCCCGTTGAACCAGCCAGCGCGCTCGCCGGTCGCGGTCGGATCGGGCTGGAAGGCCCAGAAGCCGGAAAGGTCAAGCAGGTTGCGGATGTCGTTTTGTTGGGGGTAGAGCATCGGTCTCTCCTAACCGTTTGTAGTCCATTGGCTCAGACAAGCCTTGAATGATTTCCTGTTTGGCCTTGCGCGCAGCACATTACCCGACAGGCGTAGTGTAGCCCCTTGTGGGCGTCCTGGCGGGCAGAGAAGCGACGCCGACGGGCACAAGGCCCTATGCTACGGCAATGTGTCGGGTAATGAGGCGACAAGTTGAGGCTGCTTTTTCTTGAAGGCCATATCCCACCGGAGTTCATCC
>CAZYHE010000625.1:0-3158 GCA_964647225.1 uncultured Anaerolineales bacterium | reverse complement strand
TGACGGCGACCACGCGCATCAGCGGCACCCTCACGATCGGCACGCCCGTCTGGGTGGGCGCCGTCATGTATCCGAGCGGGCTGCGCGCCGAATGGATCCGGGCGCTGGCCAGCAAGACGTCGTTTGAATTCCGCGGCACACTCCAGGAGATCGGCCGCGAGTATCGCATCATTGACGACCGCCGCGTCACCGTTACCCCTGAGACGGACATCATCGGGACGGAGGATGCCGGCGTGGCCGTCGAATGCCGGGCGTTGGATGGCGACGGGGGCGTGCTCCTGGCGACCCTCATCCGGGTGCTGCCGCCGGCCGAAGATGGGCATATCACCGGTTCCATCGCGGCGATGACCAATGAGCCGGACGGAACCGCCGCTTGGGATGTGGTGGTGGACCCGACCGACCCGATCGGTAGCCCCTGGGTCGCGCGCGTCAAGGTGGATGGCAACACCTGGGTGGATCAATCCGAGTCGTTGGCCGAACCGGGCGGGTGGGTCGAGGTGCGCGGCACGGCGCTGCGGCCAGATCTGTATCAGGCCGGCATGGTGCGGGTGGCGCGCGGCCCCCAACGCGGCACGCTTCAGGCCGCGCCGCAGGCCACACAGATGGATAACGCCAGCATCAAGCCCTGGAGCGACCCGACGATCCTCCCCAGCCAAAGCAACGCCGAATACCCGATGGTGGCTTACACCGCCGATCACATGAGCCATGCGGTGTGGGAATCCAACAGCCGGATCTACTATGCCAACCAGCCCCGCGGCGGCACATGGACCGCCCCGGTGATGATCGCCTATGGTTTCGCCCCGCACACGGTCGCTGACAGCACTGGCACGCTCCACGTGGCGTTTGTCAACCTGTTCATGGGCAACTACGAAACATATTACGTTTTCCGGTCGGCAGGCGTGTGGTCACTTCCCGTCAATATGGCCTACACCACGGGCTACTCCGCGCATCCCAAGCTGGCGCTCGCCAGCGACAACACCCTGCACGCCGTCTGGATGGATAACACGCCGGGCTATTGGACGACCTACCATGCGACCTGGAATGGCCGATTCTGGAGCAACCGGCCGATCCCGAGCGGCCGCGGCCAGTCGCCGGCCATCAACATCGCGGCCGATGGGGGCATCTACGTGGTGTGGCAAGACCGGGTGCCGCGCGATGCGGAAGGGCAAGGGGACTTCGACATCTTCGTCTCGATGCTGCGCGACGGCACGTGGTCGCCGCCGCTCGATCTCTCCGATAGCCCCCAGGCCGAGTCACTCGGGCCGGATATCACGAGCACAGCCGATAGCGAAATGCACGTCGCTTGGGTGGATAACGAGTGGGCGGTGCGCTATTGCTACGGCCACCAGACGGCCTGGAACCTGTCGCAGGTCGTTGCGGTCGTCGGGGGCTACGCTGGAAATCCGCATATCATCTCGGAAGGCGGCAAATATCTGCATCTGGTTTGGGAAGAAGAGGGCGAGCCAGGGGAACCGAACGCGCTGTGGGCCGCCTCTACATCCCAGCACGCGCGAAGCTGGCCCACCGCCTACAGGATGCTCACCGGCGGTAGTAAATTCAAAGATACCGCCCTCGCCGTCATCCCCGCCGGCGGCGTCGGGTTGAGTTGGGCCGAGGTGAGCGACGTCACGGGTACCAGCCTGCGGGCCAGCGTGCGCGAGCCGATGCGTGACTATCGCGTCTGGATGCCAACCATCCTCTCGGCCGTCGAATTCGCCAGATAGGCGCCCGGCCCGCGCGCAGTGGTGGCGCCGGCGTGTGAGATTGTGCGAGCCACTTTGCGGCATTTGTGGTGCGCCGTCAGAAGTTGGGCCGCTGCCCGGACAGAGCCTCCATCATGAAACACAGAATCAGAGCCGCCGGGCTGGTGCTTGACCCGGATCAGCGAATTTTGCTCGTGCGGGAAACTGACCTGATCACCGGCGCGGCATTCTGGACGCCGCCCGGAGGCGGGTTGGAGCCGCAGGATTCTTCGGTCATAGAATGTGTGAAACGCGAAGTCCAGGAAGAGACGGGGCTAATCATCGAGGTTGGGCGGCTGGTCTATTGGCGAGAGTTCGCCGAGGCGTCCAGGCAGACCCACCATCTCGAGCTATATTTTGAAGTGCGCGACTATCAGGGGCAGATCAACCGCGCGACCTCCACCCCTGGGGCGCCCGCCACCGATTTGCTCCGGCACGCGCAGTGGTTCCGGCAGGATGAACTGGCCAGCCTGCAAGTCCATCCTGAACAATTGAAGCGGGAATTCTGGGTTGATCGCTCTGCGGGGATGCAACAGACCCGATATCTCGGGCGCCAGGTCGAACATGCCAGGCGCGAGTAAAGAGCACGGGGCGGACGCGGGGCGAGCTTCGGTAAGCGAGCGACTCAGCAACCAACTGGCTTTTCTCAACGAGATCGAAAAGCTGAAGGTGGTTTACCGCCGCAACCAGACCGTAGATCGGTCGCGCTTCGAGAACAGCGCCGAACACTCCTGGCACGTGGCGCTGATGGCGTTGGTGCTGGCCGAGCACGCCGGCAGCCCGGCGCTTGACGTGCTCAAGGTCGTCAAGCTGCTGCTCATCCACGACCTGGTCGAGATCTACGCGGGCGACACCTGGCTCTACGACGCCCAGGCGGCAAAAGACCAGGCGCAGCGGGAGGCGCGCAGCGCCGATCGGCTCTTCGGGATGCTCCCGCCCGACCAGGCGGCCGAGTTCCGGGCGCTGTGGGATGAGTTCGAGGCCCGCGACACGCCGGAATCGCGCTTCGCCGCCGCGATTGACGCCCTCCAACCCCTCGCCAACCATCTCCTGTCGGGCGCGGCCGACCCGGCTGAGCCGACCCCCACGCGGCTCCAGGTCATCGAACGCAAACGCCACATCGCAGTCAGTTCCCCCGCGCTCTGGGAAATCGCCCAATCCATCATCGCGTCGAGCGCCCGGGCGGGGTTGTATCGCGATGAACCCGCCAGCACCCGCCCGGAAACGCAGTGACACTGGCGGCGGATAGGAGACCTATCCACGTTGTCTTCGGACGAAACCGAAACGTATTGACAAATCCCATGATCGCGACGTACAATCGGTTCAACATGAGCCACATTGCTCGTATGACGGACGATGTCAAGGAATCGAGAACCCATGCGTTACTTCAATACCGCCGGGCCGGTCAACTGCGCC
>CAZYHE010000624.1:0-3171 GCA_964647225.1 uncultured Anaerolineales bacterium | reverse complement strand
AGGGACGCAAACTGCGGTATCCGTGGGGGGATGAGTGGGATGCGAAGCGGTGCAATACGAAAGATGCCGGGCTGGGCAAGACGACGCCGGTGGGGAACTATTCGCCCGCCGGTGACAGCCCGTGCGGCGCGGCCGACATGGCCGGTAATGTCTTCGAGTGGTGTAGCTCGGCCAATCGCAACTATCCCTATGATCCCGATGATGGCCGCGAGGACCTGGGCGGCGGCGACAATGTGATTCGTGTCTTGCGCGGCGGTTCGTGGTATACTGACCGCAAATGGGCGCGTGGCGCCTATCGCATCTGGAACTATCCGTGGTGCAGGTACGGCAACTGGGGTTTTCGGGGTTGCTGCTCCACGTCTTCTCCGTCCGGCGGTTCTGGGTTCTGAGCTTCTGGCGCGGCGTGTGTGGACCACGAAGTCACGAAGCGACGCGAAGATCTCGAAGCGCGAAGTACGCGAAGACGCCTCGCGCTGCCCGGGTCTGTCCGCTGGCGAACTTCGTGGTCTTCGTGCTTCGCGTCTTTCGCGAGCCTTCGCGGTTTCGCGATCCAACCTTCATAGGAACCCATGCACAGCCTCTCCAAAACCGCCGTTTCCCCAGACACCGCCCAAGCCATCGTCGCAGCCGCCTTCGGCAGCGGGAGCCGCGTCCGCGCGTTCGAGGAGTTGAAGGACGGCTACTTCAACGCCGCGTACGCCATCACCCTGACCGACGGTCTGCGCTGCGTGCTCAAGGTCGCGCCGCCGGACGCGGTGCGCGTGCTCCGCTACGAGCGCGACATCCTGGCTGCGGAAGTCGCAGTGATGCGCCTGGTGCGCCAGCGCACCGAGTTGCCCGTGCCCGCCATCCTCGGCTACGACACCTCGCGCCGCCTGGTGGCGAGCGATTTCTATCTCATGGCCTTCATCGAGGGCGCGCCGCTCAACAAGCTGCGCCGCGAGCTAACGCCGGATGAACAGCACGCGGTGGATCGCGAGATCGGGCGCTACCTGCGGCAGATGAACGAGATCGCGGGGCCGGCCTTCGGCTACTTCTCGCATCCCGCGCCCCCCGGCCAGCCCTGGCGCGAGACCTTCCTGGCGATGCTCGACGGCGTGTTGGCCGACGGGCAAGAGATCGGCGTGGCGCTGCCGCTGGCCTACGACGCGCTACGCGACCGCGTGGCCGCGGCCGCGGCGATCCTCGACGACGTGACCGTGCCGCGGCTGGTGCATTGGGATCTGTGGGATGGCAACATCTTCGTGGATCCCGCGACGAAGCGCGTCAACGGCATCATTGACTTCGAGCGGGCGCTGTGGGGCGATCCGCTGATGGAAGCGACCTTCGTCTTTGCACCGCCCGCGGGGTTGGCCGCGTTCACCGAGGGCTACGGCCAGGCGCTGCTCGACACCCCCGCGCAGACGCGGCGGCGTACCCTGTACAACATCTACCTCTACCTGATCATGGTCATCGAATGCGCCTACCGCCAATATGAGACGCACGACCAGGAGAACTGGGCCAGGGGCCGGTTGGTGCGGGAGTTGGAACGATTGGAAGGCTGACATGCGACTGTTGCTCACCGGTTTCGAGTCCTTCGGCGATGTGGCGACCAACCCCTCTCAACTCATTGTGGAAGCGTTGGCCGCCGATCACGCTGTAGAGCGATTTGGCAAATCGCTCTACACAACCGCCATCCTCCCCGTCGAATTCGCCGCGGCGGGCCAACGCGTGGCCGCGCTGATCGAAGCCGCCCGGCCCGACGTGATCCTGATGCTCGGCGTGGCTGCCGGGCGGGCCGCCATCAGCCTGGAACGGATCGCACTCAACCTGGACGACTCGCCGGCGCGCGGGGATAACGCCGGCGCCACACCCGACGGCGCGCCGATCGAGCCGGGCGGGCCGCTCGCGCTGGCCGCGACCCTGCCGCTGGTCGAGCTGCGCGCGGCCCTGGCGGCTGCGGGCATCCCGGCCGCCATCTCCAACCACGCCGGCGCGTATGTCTGCAACCACGTCTTCTACGTCGCGCTGCGCACCGTCGCGCGGCTGGGGCTGCCCGCCCGCTGCGGCTTCATCCACGTGCCGCTGCCGGCCGAGCTGCGGGAGGCTGGCGCTGGGCCTGCGCCGTCACTGGCCGAGCTGGTCACGGGGGTCAGGTGCTGCACCAGATATCTGCTTGGATACGTTGATGACGAATCGTTTTGACGCTTCTATCTGTAGGTTGTATACTGGCCCTATCTGCAAAGGGTGCTGGGAGGAGGGCGATGCTTACCGAGCAAACAATCCAAGAAGCTGTTGAGCGTATCGTGCAAGTCTCCCGGCCGAGCAAGGTCATCTTGTTTGGCTCGTATGCGCGTGGGGATGCTTCGGCCGATTCCGACCTGGACTTGATGGTCATCTTGCCGGGACAACCAAATAAATACACCGAAGGCATACGGTTGCGCCGAGTCGTGGGTAAAGTTGGCCGTGGCGTAGATGTGCTGGTTTTCTCCGAGGAAGAAGCTAAACGTCGCGAGCAAGTGCCGGGCACAGTGATCTATTGGGCCAACAAAGAAGGCAGGACATTGTATGAAGCCGCATCTTGAAGAAGCCGCCTTGATGCTGCGGATGGCCGATCGTGATATTACCGCTGTCAAGGTACTGTCTCGTGCCGAGGAGATTCATCTCTCGATTGTCTGCTTCCATGCACAGCAGGCCATCGAAAAGTGTTTCAAAGCCATCCTGTTCTGCAACTTGATCGAGTTTCGACGCACCCATGATCTGGATCTGTTGGTGGAGCTTTTGGCCATACATCACATTGCTGTGCCGTTGTCTGCCCACCAAATTGCCGCGATCAATCCGTGCGCGGTCAGATTGCGTTATGATGATCTAGAAATAGAGGTAGAGTATATTACCCGTGCTGAATTGATCGTCATCGTGGCAGATGCTCGTGCTTGGGCTGGACAGATATTCCAAGCAGCAAATGATTCAGCCTGACCATGCCACCTCTGGCGGAGCCGACGCTGCTTGATTTACATCGCACCCTCTCTGCCTGCCGCCGCTGCGCGGACGCAGGCTATTTCATCGTTCCCCCGCCCATCTCGACCGTCAATGCCGGCGCGATCTTTATGACCGTCGGTCAGGCGCCCGGCCGGCATGAGGTCGAGGTGACGCACACCCCCTTCTCCGGCCCGGCCGGGCGGCGGCTCTTCC
>CAZYHE010000623.1:0-3177 GCA_964647225.1 uncultured Anaerolineales bacterium | reverse complement strand
CATCCAGCGAAGAATCTCCTTGCCGCAACGAGACCCTTCGCTAGATTTTCGCCGCAACGCACTTCACGGGACCAACCCGCTCAGGGTGACACAGCCATGTTACAGGACTCGAAAAAACGCAGTTTGTGCCCGTGGGCGGTATAAAAATCGGAGCAGCCGTGCAAACCTTAGTTCTTTGTGACGACTTCTGGCACCCGGCGCGCGTACCACGGGCGGGGCTGGCGCCGCTGGGTGGCAGCGAGTTCGCGTTCGACTGGATCGAGGACGCCCGCGACTGGTCGCCGGAGCGGCTGGCCGCGTACCCGCTGGTCATACTGACCAAGTCCGACAACGTCTCGGCGGCCGCCCAGACCCCCTGGATCACGGACGACGCGCAGGCCGCCTTTGCCGATCATGTCCGCAAAGGCAATGGGCTGCTCGCCATCCATTCGGGAACCGCCAGCTATGCTGAGAAACCCGTCTTGCGCGGCCTGCTGGGAGGCGTCTTCACGCACCACCCCAAGCAGTGCCCGGTCACGATGCAGCCCCTGGCGGGAGATCCGCTGACCGCCGGGTGCGAGCCGTTCACGCTGCAAGACGAGCACTATTTCATGGCGTTGGATGATCCGCAGGCCGAGGTGTACATGACCACCCGCTCGGAGCACGGCGCGCAGCCGGCCGCGTGGCGGCGAACCGAAGGCGCCGGCCGCGTAGCGGTGCTCACCCCCGGCCACAACGCCGAGGTCTGGCTGCACCCGTCGTTCCAGGCGTTGCTGCGCAATACTTTGCATTGGGTAGCGTCGCGGTAGGGGCGCGGTGTAGCGCAAGATGCCATCTTGCGCTACAAAAGGAGCTTCGATGGATCGCACTGTTTTCATCACCGGGGCCGACCGCGGGCTGGGCTACGCGCTGGCCGCGGGGCTGCTCGAACGCGGCTGGCAGGTCTTCGCCGGGCAGTTCATGCCCGACTGGCCCGATCTGGCCGCCCTGGCCGGCCGCTGGGGCGACGCGCTGCACATCGTCCCGCTCGATGTCAGTTCGCTCGAATCGGCCCGCGCCGCCAGCCAGGCGGTGGCGGCGATCACCGATCACCTGGATCTGCTCATCAACAACGCGGGCGTCACCACGCCCACCTCGCTGCGGCCGATCCGCGAGCCGCAAGATTACGCCGAGATGCACCGGCTGTACGATGTCAACACGCTGGGGCCGCTGCGGATCGTGGAGGCGTTCCTGCCGCTGACCGACCGCGGCGACCTCAAGCGGTTGTGCTTCGTCTCGTCGGAGGCGGGCAGCATCGCCCGCGCAAAGCGCACCGCGTGGTTCGGTTATGTCATGTCGAAGGCCGCGCTGAACATGGCCGCCCGCATCCTGTTCAACGATCTGCGCCCCCAAGGCTACACCTTCCGGTTGTATCACCCCGGCTGGATCCGCTCGTACATGGGCGGGAAGAAGAGCACGGAAGGGGTCTTCGAGCCGGAGGAGGCCGCGGCCCGGGCCATCCCGATCTTTCTGGACGCGCGGCCGGATGAGGATCGCCTGGCGCTGGTGGATTTCGATGGCAAGGAATGGCCCTGGTAGGGCTACAACTGCCCGACGACGAGGTGATCGCATATGCTCCCGCAAGTCAACTTCTTCGGACACGCCGTCAGCCGCCTGATCTGCGGCGGCAACCCGCTGAGCGGCTTCTCGCACTTCTCGGCCGACCTCGACCGGGAGATGATCGAGTATTACACGATGCCGGCGATCCAGGCGCTGCTGGATGAATGCTGGCGGCACGGGATCAACACGTTCCAATCACGCGGCGATCGCCACCAGATGCGCGCCTATCTGGAGCACCAGTTGGCCGGCGGCAAGCTGCATTGGATCGCGCAGACCGCGTCCGAGTTCGCCAGCATCCCGGCCAACATCGCGGAGATCGCGCGCTACCGGCCGATCGCCATCTACAACCACGGCACGCACACCGATAACTGCTGGCACACCGGCAAGCTGGCCGCCGTTCACGACCACCTCAAGGCGATCCACGACCTGGGGCTGCCCGCCGGGGTCGGCACGCACATCCCCCAGGTGATCGAGGAGATCGAGGCGCAGGGGTGGGAGACCGACTTCTACATGGGCTGCTTCTACAACCTGGCGCGCGGCTACAAAAGCGCGCCGGCCACCGATCAGAATGCCTACGCCAACGACCGCTTCCCAGCCGAAGACCCGGATCGCATGACCGCGGTGATGCGCCAGGTGCATAAGCCATGCATCGGCTTCAAGATCCTGGCGGCCAGCCGCAACTGCGCCACCCCGGACGCGACGCGACGGGCGTTCGAGTACGCGTTCGCCCACATCAAGCCCACCGATATCGTGGATGTCGGGATGTTCCAGAAGTACCGGAACCAAGTCGCCGAGAACGCCGCCCTGACGCGGGAGATCCTGGGTGATTGACCACACGGCGTAGCGCAAGATGCCATCTTGCACCACATGAAAGGACCAGACACGATGACGGTAGATTTCACATCGGCGCGGTGGCTCAACGCGCCCACGCGGGCGCAGATCAGCGCCGACGCGGTGACGATCATCACCGACCCGCACACCGATTTCTGGCAGCGGAGCTACTACGGGTTCCGCAACGACAACGCGCCCGCGCTCCTGCTGGAGAGCCAGGCCAATTTCACTTTCACCGCGCGGGCCGCCTTCGACTACCGGACGCGCTACGACCAGTGAGGGCTGATCATCTATCTCGACAGCGACAACTGGTTCAAGGCCTCGATCGAGTATGAGGATGCGCACTTCTCCCGCCTGGGCAGCGTCGTCACCAACCACGGCTATTCCGATTGGGCGACCACTGACATCGCGACGCCCGCCAGCATGGTATATCGCCTCAGCCGCCGCGGGCCAGACTTCCTGATCGAGTGCGCACCCGACGGGGTCGAGTTCCGGCAGATGCGCGTCTTCCACCTGCACCGCCTGGGCGAGACGACGGCCGAGATGGGCCGGCTCGATCCGCCCGCGCCCGCGGCCCAACCCATCCGCTTCGGCCTGTACGCGTGCAGCCCGCTGGATTCCTCCTTCACCGCCCGCTTCGACGGGTTCGCGCTGACCGACTGTGCCTGGCTGGCGCACGCGGCGGGGTGACGGGGTGACAGGGTGACACGGTGATGGGGTGACGGGGTGACGGGGTGGCGCGCTCTGGCCGGTCTCCGATAGCACACC
>CAZYHE010000622.1:0-3214 GCA_964647225.1 uncultured Anaerolineales bacterium | reverse complement strand
TCCTTGCCGTTGAGCGCCAACGCCATCTGCGCGATCAGCAGGCCGTATTTTACGCCGACATCGTAGCGCCACCAGGGTCGCTCCAGCGCCAGATACCGTTCATGCTTTGCCAGCTCGGCCAGCGTTTGCGAGAAAGTGGCGCCGCTGCCATCGCCGGTGGCGGTGATGCGCGCGGCCACCAGATCCATGAGCGCCGGGGTGAGAACGTGCATCCCGAAGAAGCAGAGATAGTGCCCGGCACGCAGGCCCGGTACGATCAGGCGTTGCTCGGCCTCGGTCGGCGTCGGCTTCTCGAGGACATCCTCGATGTGGTATAAATCGGGCCGGCCGGCCACGCGGCGACCGCCCACCACGCCGTAGTAGGGCAGCAGGCTCTCCCGCGAGGCCTGCACCGCCGACACTGCGCACGATTCGGCCTGGGCCACTTCCACGAGCTGTTGCGCGCAACTCACCTGGCCCCGGCTGACATACAGGTGATCGCCGACCAGGTGCAGGAACGGCTGGCGGCCCACAAACTCCTGGGCGCAGCGGATCGCGTGGGCATAGCCCACCGGGCCGGTCTGTTGGACAAAGGTCAGGCAGCCGGCGTGCTCGCCCACGGCGTCCAGGTACGCCGCCTCATCGCCGGGACACACCACCACGCAGATCTCCTCGACGCCGGCGCTCAGTACCTCCTCGACAATGATGCGTAGCACGGATTTGGCCGCGCCGTCGCGATCAATCAGCGTTTGCAGCGGCAAGGTGCGCTGGCTGCGGCCGGCGGCAGTAATGACGGCTTTGGTGATCTTCATGGGCATATCCTCGCGGTTTCGAGTTCGCTCAACACTTCGCGCGATAGTACGGCAAATCCTCCTAAAACGCAAGAAGACACAGGGCAAGATTGCGTCGGAGTTGGCTTCGATACAGGCGCGCAGCGCGTCGTTTGCGCATCCGGCGTGTTATACGCACTGTAGAATATGCCTTATGGTACACGCGGCCGGTCATCGGCGGCGATTGTACATCCCCAGGAGGTTCCTTTGACGCTTTCAGAGACCAGGCATGCGCCTTCGCAGCGCGTCGTCGTCACCGGCATGGGGCTGGTGACACCCGTCGGCAACGATGTGCCCAGCAGTTGGCGCGCCATCCTCGCCGGCACATCCGGCGCAGGGTTGATCAGCCACTTCGATCACAGCCAATTCAAGACCCACATCGCCGCAGAGGTGAAGGACTTCGACCCGACCCGCTATGTGGACAAGAAGGAAGCGCGGCGCATGGATCGCTTCCTTCATTTCGCGGCCGCAGCCACGCAAGAGGCCGTGGCCGATGCGAAGTTGGACGTTGCCCAATACGGCGCGTCGCGCGTCGGCGTGCTGGTCGGTTCGGGCATCGGCGGCATTCACACCCTCCTCGAGCAACATGACCTGATGAAAGAGCGCGGTCCGCGCCGCGTCAGCCCGTTCGCCGTGCCAGGCTTGATGCTGAACAGCGCCTCGGCCCACGTGAGCATCATGACCGGCGCACGCGGGCCGAATCTCGCCATCGCGACCGCGTGCGCGACCGGCAGCCATGCGATCGGCGCGGCCGCCGATCTGATCCGCTGCGGCCGGGCCGATGCCATGATCTGCGGCGGGTCCGAGGCCGCCATCGTGCCGATGGCCGTGGCGGGGTTCGAGAATATGGGCGCAGTCAGCGGCCGGAACGATGAGCCGCAGCGCGCCAGCCGGCCGTTCGAGAAGGATCGGGATGGTTTCGTGATGGGCGAAGGCGCGGGGGTCATGATCCTGGAACGGCTGGACAAGGCCCAGGCGCGCGGCGCACGCATCTACGCCGAACTGATCGGTTATGGCCTGACGAATGACGCCCACCACATCACGGCGCCGCTCGAGGATGGCAGCGGCGCGGTGGCGTGCATGGAAGATGCGCTGGCGGACGCCGGCCTGGCGCCGGAGGCTGTGGACTACATCAACGCGCACGGCACCAGCACGCCCCTCAACGATGCGAGCGAGACGCAGGCGGTCAAGACCGTCTTCGGCGCGCACGCCTATCGGCTCGCCATCAGCTCGACCAAGAGCATGACCGGGCATCTGATGGGCGCAGCCGGCGCCATCGAGGCGATTTTCTCGGTGTTGACGCTGCGCGACCAGATCTTGCCGCCGACGATCAACTACGACACCCCCGATCCCCTGTGCGATCTGGATTATGTGCCCAACCACGCTCGGCCAGCGGTGGGTGCGCTCAACGTCGCGATGTCCAACTCCTTCGGGTTTGGCGGGCACAACGGCACTGTGGTCTTCCGGCGGTTCTGATGGCAGCCAATCGAAGCACGTTCCACGGCCCGCGTTACGCCCAGATCACCGGTTGGGGCATGGCCGTGCCCGAAAAGGTGATGACCAACGATGACCTGGCGCGCATCGTTGATACATCCGATGAATGGATCGTCTCGCACACCGGGATCAAGCAGCGATATATCGCCGGGGAGCGCGAGACAACATTCTCTCTGGGCGTGCGTGCAGCGCAGGAGGCGTTGCTGGTCGCCGGCATCGTGCCCAATCAGCTTAACCTGGTGATCGTTGCCACTGTCACCCCAGAGTACTTTTTCCCGTCCACCGCCAGCCTGGTGCAGGATGCGCTCGGCGCGGCTTCGGCCGGCGCGTTCGACCTGAGCGCGGGCTGCTCTGGCTTCATCTACGCGCTCAGTATGGCGGCGGATGCGATCCGGTCGGGCAGCGCCGAGCATGTGCTGGTGGTCGGCTCGGAGACGTTGTCGCGCATCGTGGATTGGACCGAGCGCAACACGTGCGTGCTCTTCGGCGATGGCGCGGGGGCCGCGGTCGTCAGCGCATGCGCCGAACGGTGCGGGGTGATGGCGTCGGTGCTCGGCAGCGACGGCTCCGGCGGCGAACTGTTGATCGTCCCCGGCGGTGGGAGCCGCCATCCGCTCAGCCATGCGGTGATCGAGCGCGGCGATCAATTCATGAAAATGAACGGCCGGGAGGTTTATCGCTTCGCCTCCACGGTGATGCCGCGCGCCACCGAGGCGGTGCTGCACAAGGCCGGGTGGCAGCTCAAAGACCTGGCGTTGGTTATCCCGCATCAGGCGAACGACCGCATCATCGCGGCGGCCATCAAGCGGCTGGGCTTGCCCGCCGACCGGTTCGTCGTCAACATTGACCGCTATGGCAACACGTCGTCGGCCTCGATCCCGATTGCGCTTTGCGAGGCGATTGCCCAGGGG
>CAZYHE010000621.1:0-3225 GCA_964647225.1 uncultured Anaerolineales bacterium | reverse complement strand
AGTATAGCAGCTTGTGACTTTTCTGACAACGGGGCAAGCCACCCACCTCCGCCACCTGGCCTACGTCCCCATCCGCCATCTGCCGGATGCGGTGGACGCCGCGCTGTGGTACAATGGGGACGATTCAGCCTGCGCCACGGGAAAGGGGATCCGCGCATGACAAGCTCAGACACCGCCCGCCCACCCATTCACCTCCCGGACGGCTACACCGGCCGGCCGGTCACGCTGGCCGACGCGGAGGCTGCGGCCGACCTGGAGAATGCCCACAACATCGCGCTCACCGGCCGGCCGGGCATCGCGGCGGGCGAAATCCGCAGCGATTGGGGCCAGCCCACCATGGATCTGGCGACGAACACGGTGGCCGTGGTCGCGCCGGACGGGAGTTTCGCCGGCATCGTCGAGTTGTGGGACAGCGAGCCGCACGTCCAGAGCTACGTCTTCGCGGTGGTGCATCCGGCGCACCAGGGCCGGGGCATCGGATCGGCGCTGGCCGGCTGGGCTGCGGCGCGGGGACGGCAACTGTTGCCGGCCGCGCCCGCGGACGCCCGCGTGATCTTGCGCCAGTTCAAGATGCGCGACGACACTGCGGCCGCGGCCCTGCTGCGCGGCCAGGGCTATGCGCTGACCCGTCACAATCTGCGCATGACGATTGACTTCGCCGCGCCACCGCCCCAGCCGATCCCGCCCGCCGGGCTGGTCATCCGGCCCTTCGTGCGCGGCCCCGAAGATCATGCGCTGATCACCGCGGTGCGCGAGGAGTTCCGCGATCACTGGGGCAATGTCGAAGTCCCCTACGAGCAGGATTACGCCGAGTGGCAGCACTGGATGGACACCGGGCCGACGTGCGATCCCACGCTTTTCTTCGTGGCGATGGATGGCGACCAGGTGGCCGGCACCGCGCTGTGCCAGGATCGCTGGGCGGAAGACCCAGAGGCGGGTTGGATCTTCGCGCTGGGGGTGCGCCGGCCGTGGCGTCGCCGCGGGGTGGCGCTGGCGCTGCTGCAACACTGCTTTTGGGCGCTGCACGGTCGCGGCAAGCGCCGCGCCAAGCTGGGGGTGGACGCGGACAGTCTCACCGGCGCCACGCGGCTCTACGAGAAGGCCGGCATGACGCTGGAGCGGCAGTTCGACTTCTACGAGTTGGAACTGCGCGGGGGTCAGGACTTGAGCACACAGGAGATCATATGACGACGATGGAACAGGAACTTGTCGGCAAACTGGCGGACGTTGACCTGCCCGCCGATCTGAAACTGGCGCTCCGGGCGCTGGTTCACGAGGTGGCATTGTTGTGCCCGCGCCTGTCGGCGATGCAGCAGCGTTGGGCGCAGCGCTGGCTGGAGCAGGCGGTGGCGGAGGTCGCCGACCCGACCACGGCGACCTATTGGTGGGAGGCCGATCTCGATCTGATCGGCAAGACGGCCCAGGAGGCGGGCGTCGCCGGCCAACCGGTGGCCGCGGCGATTCAGCGGGCGCTCCCGCTGTTGCGCGCGCGCCTGGGGCTGTATGATGAAGTGAGCCTGCAACCGATCACCGCGGAGACCGTGCGGGGGATCTGCCAGCTCAGCGACACCCTGACGGAACCGCGCAAGAGCTTCGTCGCGCCCAATGCGATCTCGTTGGCGCAGGCGCATTTCAGCAAGCACGCGTGGTTTCGCGCCATCTACGCCGGCAAGGCCCCGGTCGGCTTCATGATGCTTTCGGATGACCCCGACACGCCGGAGTACTTCCTGTGGCGCTTTATGATCGCGACGCCGTACCAGGGTCGCGGCTACGGCAGCCAGGCCATCCGGCGGCTGGTGGAATACGTCAAGACCCGCCCCGGCGCGACCGAGCTGCTGGTGAGCTGCGGCGAAGGCGCGGGCAGCCCGAAGGAGTTCTATCTGAAGCAAGGGTTCGTGCCCACCGGCGAGGTGTCGGGCGGGGAGACGGTGCTGCGGATGGCGTTGGTGTAGGGGGGATGCGATGCTGACCATCCGTCCCTACTGCACCTCCGATGCCGAATGCGTCGGCCAGCTCATCGCGGACACTTACAGTCGCTTCAACCTGGCCTTCGCGACGCCCGATGAGTTGGGCAAGCTGCTCGGCCCGTTCCGTCATGCGCGGTCGGCTGAACCGGCCCATCGTGAGGCCATCCGCCAGGTGATCCAGGCCCCGCTGGTCTTCGTCGCCGAGGAGGCGGGCGAGATCGTCGGCGTGCTGCGGGGCCGCCGGGAACGGCTGGCGAGCCTGTTCGTCCGCGGAGACCACCACCGGCAGGGGATCGGCCGGCGGCTGGTCGAGGCGTTCGAGCGGGCGTGTATGCAGGATGAAGCCACGGTCATTCGGGTCGCGGCGACCCTCTACGCGGTTCCCTTCTACGCGGCGTTGGGCTACGGGAAGACGACCGGCGTCCGCAACGGCTGGAGCTTCGAGGGGCATGGGTTGCGGTATCAGCCGATGAAGAAGATGCTATCCGGCTGATGATCCGGTCGCGGAGGCAACATGAGAACGTCCCGTTTCATCGTTGGGCTGATCCTGGTCGTTGCGGCGGCGCTGCTCTACCTCTTTGGCGGGGAAAGCTACGCCACGGCCGGCGCCGTCGGCCTGGCCGTGCTGGGGCTGGCGGCCATCGCGATCTCGCGCCGGCGGTAGACCATTGGCATGTCACGACTCTCCGATCCTTGAATATCCAAAGTTGACATCACGATTTTCAAGGATTATAATCGAGACATGCTCACACCACGACCGACCGTTATCGCCCAAATCAACCGTTCGTTGGCCATTCAGCCCATCGTCGCGCTGTTGGGGCCGCGCCAATGCGGCAAGACCACGGTGGCCCGGATGATCGCGGAGCAGCAACCCGCAACCTTCTTCGATCTGGAGAACCCGGTGGATGTGCGCCGGCTGTCGGCGCCGCTGACCGTGCTAGAAAGCCTGTCCGGGCTGGTCATCATAGACGAAGTGCAGCGGCGGCCCGATCTATTCGAGTTGGTGCGGGTGCTGGTGGATCGTCCGCACAATCCGGCTCACTTCTTGCTGCTCGGCTCCGCCTCCCCGCAACTCGTGCGCGGTGCGTCGGAATCGTTGGCTGGCCGTATCGGATTCGTTGATCTTTCCGGGTTCGACCTGACTGAAGTGGACACCGCCGAGCGCGACCGGCTTTGGCTGCGCGGCGGCTTCCCGCGTTCCTTTCTGGCCGACGATGATGCCGCCAGCATGACCTGGCGGCAAGGGTTCATACGTACC
>CAZYHE010000620.1:0-3229 GCA_964647225.1 uncultured Anaerolineales bacterium | reverse complement strand
AAGCTGACTTGCACCTGTCGCGGCGCGGCCAGGTTCGCCGGCGCCAGGATGCGCTCTAGTAGCCCCGCGCCCTGGCCCCGAACCACATTGTCCGGGGTCAGGCTGAACATCTCTCGAATAGCTATGCGGTTGTTAAAGTGCGTCACCCAACCGATGTGTCCTTTGCCCGGCGCGCTACTTCACATCCGATTCTTCTGGCCGGCGCGTGATCGCCGACACGACCAGATCCTCTCCCGCCTCGGCTACCTCACGCAACGCCTCCAGCACCGCGCCTTTCCCAAGCGTGAAGTTGAAGACATACGTGCCGGTTTCCTTGTTCAGCTCATACACCTTCACCGGAACCCAGTTGTCCAGGATGGAACCGATGCCCATCGCCAGCGTCACCGGCCCCTTGTAGAACAAATGCGCTTCGGTTACGCCCAGGTCAGTGAGTTCCTGCTTGACATCATGCAGTTGACCGAGCAGCCGATAAAATTTCTCCGGCGGCAAACGCCCCTCGTGCGCCAATTCCCGAATCTCCAGCGCGGCCAGACCGTTTGCGTCCAAATAACTGCGAACGGCGCCCTTGATGCTGCCGCCAATGCCGATCGCCAGCGCGATCGCCACTGTGCCCCCACGTCGTTGCATCCCCTCTGCATAGCGCTTCAGCCGTCGCCGCGCTTGCCACACCACAAACAGCGTAAAGACCGCCGTCCCGATCTGAATCAAATTCGCCAGCCAGCTCACGCCCTTCTCGATGAACTCCATCCCCCCTCCTTGCGCATGACCACGCGCCGATTCCCCCATCTGCAGCTTGCATCACCGTGTCACGGACATTCCGACGGCGGCCCTTCGACAGGCTCAGGGTGCGGATATCACCGTGTCACCTTGTCACCGTGTCACCGTGCCACCTTGTCACCCGTCACCCCGTCACCCGCGTCTGCCCCAACCCCTGCGTCGTCTTGTGCCCCGTGCCGCACCAAAAGCTGAACGCCGCCAGCAGATGTGGGATGCGCCGCCAGTACGGATCCTCATGCTTCACCGTCAGGCTGCACTGCCCCACGAACCCGATGATCGTCGCCGGCCCGAACTGCACCGCCTCGGTGCGCAGTTCATAGCGGTTCACCACCACCTGCTCCTCGGCGAACGCGCGCACATCGGGATGCAGCGCCAGCGGGCTGAACGCGTTCCACTTCTCCAGCCAGTGGCCCAGCAGCAGGCCGGGGATCGGCAGCGGGATGTGGATGCCCCCCGACCGGAACGTCGTCGGCGACGCAAAGCGCAGATTGAGCCACGGCCCCGGCGGTCGCGGGGCCAGCGTGTGTACCTGCGTCAACGCCGCATAGCTGCCCACCCCCGCCCACCCCTCCTGCGTCCCGTCGGTCGTCGCCCCACGCACCGCAAAGGGCAGCTCCCCGATCGTCACCGCCTCGGGTAGCCGCGGCAACACCTGCTCGGCCCACAGCCGCGACAAGGCCGGCTCGCACGTCGTCACTCGCCAGCGCAGCGCCGCGCCGGCCGGGACGACCGCCCGATGGCTCCCGGCCGGCCCATGCAGCCCGATCAGATTCGAAGAAGTGAACGGCTTCAGATCGTTGCTGTCGTGCAGCGCGGCCGCCCGCGGCGCATCCGCGCGGCCGGTCAGCTCGAGGAACAGCGCATGCAGCGCGCGGCCCTGGAAATAGTCCAGTTCGCCCGCGGCCTGGGCCTCGAGCGTGATCACGGCGGAGAGGAGATCGGTCATGAAACAATCCTTCGCTCACTCACAGGACTTACGCCAATGCCGCATCCTTCGACTGCGGGCCAGTAAACCCATCTGGCCCTCCGCTCAGGATGCTCAACTGCCCACTGCGTAACACCTGTCAATTACTTGAAGCTCGGCAACCAGTAGATTTGACCGCCCATCTCATCAGCGGTCACGCGATTCAATAACCCCAACAGCCGCCGCGTGATCTCGCCCACCGGCGCCTGGGTCGCGACGATGATCCCCGCATGTGCGCGGCCCTGCTCGATCCACTCCCGGTGCAGCCGGAGGAAATCGGCAGTATTGAAGGTGAACAGTGCCCGGCCGTCAGCCACGGCATAGGCCAACTGCTCGGGATCAGACCGGCCCCGACGTCCCAACTCATGTACGCTAATGGCATCGAAGCCATGCTTACGCACGGCGGCCGCCACATCCGGGTGGACATCTTCATCGAGACAGAGACGGACGAACAAAGATGCGGCGGTCGTCATATCGGCTCAACCTGCGGCCGTTATGCGACCATCGGCCGCTACCTGCAGGTGATACCGCTCGATCAGGCGTTCCAACTGATTCTCACGGATCTCCTGCTCGATCTCGTCCAGATGATCATAGTAGTAGCTCAACGCCTCATATACCTGCGCCGGGGCCAGGTGCGGCAAGGCCGCCAGAATTTCATCCAGGCTCAGGCCGAGCTTGTGGTAGCCCACGACTGCCTGCACCGACACCCGTGTGCCGCGCACGATCGGCCGGCCGCCGCACACCCCCGGCGACTGGGTCACATAGCGGTAAGCTGGCACGGCCGCACTGGCGGGAGGCGCCGGTCGCGCCTGGCGCTCCGGGGCCACAACATAGGCGGCAGCAGATTCCTTGATCGCCCCTGACTGCGCCGAAGCGCTCGCGGGCGCGTGCTCCATGATCTCGGCCTCCTGACTCCTGACCCCTGACCCCGGCGCTGAATCGCTCACGGGCGCGTGCTTCATGCACGCTTGTCCCGCGGCCTGCACCCGCGCCGCCGCCGCCAGCTCCCGATAGCGGTCGTACTCGATCAGCACCGCCCGCGGCGTTCCATAACGCTCGACAATCACATCCTCCCCGCGCGCCGCCCGATCCAACGCCGCGCCGAAGTTCTGTTGCACCTGGCTGGAATTCAACGTCACGGCCATCTCGCCCCTCTCTGCATATCTTATCTATGTTGGCTAACTCCGGGCATTATCGCGCAGATGGGGGCGCGTGTCAAAGCGTTTTTTGGCAATGGAGCAAAACTCGCTATCTGTGGGCTGTCATTCTGAGTTACCCAAGCCGCGAGCGGCATGCGCCCCGGCAAGAAACTCGCCATGTCATGCTGAACGGGTCTACCGCTCAAAGTCAGTTACGGCAAGTAGCCAGTGAAGCATCTCGCTGGCGGGAGTTTCTAGGCAGCGGGTTTGCCCCTGACCGCTCGCGACGGCGAGCATCCAGCGAAGAATCTCCTTGCCGCAACGAGACCCTTCGCTAGATTTTCGCCGC
>CAZYHE010000619.1:0-3236 GCA_964647225.1 uncultured Anaerolineales bacterium | reverse complement strand
TCACAGAACTCATGTGGCGATTATAGCCGGTGTGACCCGGCTTCGCCAAGAGCGCCAGCTTACCGTTCGCGATGAGGTTGATGTGTCTGCGCGCGCCGCGCTATTGATTGACGCAGACCCGCCCCTGTGCTATCCTACAGGCCGTGGCAGACCAGCCGCAATCTGCAATCTTATCGTGGACAGGTCGGATCGCTTGCAAACCATTTCGTTGATCCCAGCGCAGACCGTCTCTCATGCGGATCGGGCGCAGCTCATCAACCGTTCATACGCCGATTATTATGTGCCGATGCACCTGACGGCCGAGCAGATGGCCTCGATGGATCGTTTCTACGACATTGACCTGGCCCGCTCGCTGGTGGCGCTGGCCGGACACGCGGCGGTCGGCATCGGGTTGCTGTCCATCCGGGGCCGCTGCGGGTGGATCACCGGGGTGGGTGTGACGCCGGAGCAGCGCCGCCGCGGCGTCGGCCGTGCGCTGATCGGCCGGCTGATCGAGAACGCCGCGGCCGCCGGCTTGCGCGAGCTTTCCCTGGAGGTGATCACCCAGAACACGCCGGCCTGGCGGCTCTATGCGGAAGCCGGGTTCGCGCCGGTGCGCGAGCTTCTGATCTGGCGGCGTTCGGCCGAGAGCGATGCGCTGCCCATCCCGGTGGAGCGGCTGGTTCCGACGGATGCCGGGGCGCTGCTGGCGAATTTCGACCGCTGGCACAGCCAGCCCGTCACCTGGCAGCGCGCAGCCCCGACCCTGGCGCACATGGCCGCGGCCGGCCGGCTGAAGGGCTATCGCCTCGATTGGCACGGCGCCGCGGCCGCCTATTGCCTGGTGAGCGGGCACGGTGACACGCTGTCGCTGATGGATGTGGGGATTGACCCGGCGACCGACATCGTGACCCCTGGCCGGATCCTGCTGCAGGCGCTCTCGCATCTCCATTGGGGCAAGGCGATGACGATCAGCAACGTGCCGGAAGACGATTCGCTGAACCGGGTCTTGGCCGCGCTCCGCTTTCTGGTGACGGTGCGGCAGGTGGAGATGCAGTTCGATCTTGGCGGGCTGACCGGTCGCACTGAATCTGTAGCTTGAGGAGTTTCACTTGGTCGCATCTGTTGATTCGATGGCGTATCCACTCGATTTTTTTCACCGGGTCTTCGACGCGCTCTATCCGATCATCCGTTTTACCTACGAGCGGCTCATGGGGCACGCCTGGTTTTCCGAGATTACGCCCCAGTTATGGCTGGGCGGCGCGCCCACCTACCGGCGAGATTACGACCGCCTGCTGGCGATCGGGGTCGGCGCAGTGGTCAATATCCGCGCGGAGCGGGCCGATGATACGACGCACTACGATCGTCATGGGATCCAGCACGTCCGCTACTGGGTCCCGGATGTCGCCGTTCCCGATGCGTCCACGATCTCGCACGCGGTGGCGTGGATCCAGCGCCAGGTGGACGATCAGCGCGTGGTGTTGATCCACTGCGCCAAAGGCCGGGGGCGTTCGGCCACCCTGCTGGCGGCCTATTTGATGCACGCGCGCGGCCTGACCTTCGCTGAGGCGAACGATCTGCTCAAGTCCAAGCGGCCGCTGACCAAGCTCGAAGATCGGCATCGCACGGCGTTGGAGACCTGGCAGGCGGCCATGCGGGGCGCATCACCGGGCGCGTGATGGCGGAGCGCGTATCGGCCAGGTGCGCCAGTGCGCCAGCGGTTGAAACCGCTGGCTGAGCAGGTGAAAACCGGCTCAAGCCGGTTACGCCGAGGCAGCCGGTCTCGACCGGCTTGCACCTGCTGAGCCGGTTGGCTTCAGCCACCGGCGGAGTTGCACTTGCGCGATGGGCGCATTTTGGTTACAATCAGCCCAAATCAGCGCGACAATGGAGGCGAGCTGTGTCAAACGTAGACACCCAGGCGCAGGCAGCGACCGCGGAGTCGCTCTTTGGATCGGGGACCGAGGTGGACCTCAAAGACCCGGCGTTGTACTTCAACCGGGAGTTGAGTTGGGTCGAGTTCAACCGCCGCGTGTTGGAGGAGGCGCAAGACCCCCGGCATCCCCTCCTGGAACGCGTCAAGTTCCTGGCGATCTTCAGCGCCAACCTCGACGAATTCTTTATGATTCGCGTTTCCGGCCTCAAGGATCAGAGCACGGCCGGGGTGGTCAATGCGCCGCCGGACGGGATGACCCCGACCCAGCAGTTGCAACACATCCGGGCCATGCTCTTGCCGATGATGCAGGAACAGCGCCGCACCTTCCATGAAAGCATCTTACCGGCCCTGACGGCCGCGGGCATCCACCTCCAGCGCTATGCGGAGCTGAGCGATGCAGATTGCGATCGGCTGCGGATCTATTTCCAGAATGAAATCCTCCCCGTTTTGACGCCGTTGGCCTTCGATCCGGGCCGTCCGTTCCCCCACATCTCCAACCTGAGCCTGAATCTGGGTGTGACCGTGCGCGACCGCAAGGGCGAACAGCATTTTGGCCGTCTGAAGGTCCCCACGACGTTGCCGCGCTTGATCCCGTTGGAGGATGGCCGGCGCTTCATCTGGCTGGAGGATGTGATTACCAGCAACCTGGACACGCTTTTCCCCGGCTACGATGTGGTGGAGGCGTACAGTTACCGCGTGCTCCGCGATGCCGATCTTGAAATCCAGGAGGATGAGGCGCCCGACCTGTTGGAGACCATCGAACAGGGGTTGCGTCTGCGCCAGTTCGGCCCCGTGGTGCGCTTGGTGGTAGACGAGGCGATGCCTGAGCCGATGGTGCGGTTCCTCATGGAGAAGCTGGAGGTGGCGGCGGACGACGTTTATCCGCTGCGGCCGCCGCTGGCGATGAGCAGCCTTTGGGCGCTGGCCCGGCTTGCCCACCCGGAGTTGCGCGATCAGCCGTTCGTGCCCGCCACGCCGGCCGTGCTCCGCGAGCACAAAGGCGCCGACGGGATCTTCTCGGTGATGCGCAAGCAGGATGTCCTCTTGCATCACCCGTATGACGCGTTCAGTTCTGTGTTGGACTTCATCAACGCGGCCGCGACCGACCCGGACGTGCTGGCGATCAAACAGACCCTCTATCGGGTCGGGCAAAACTCGCCGGTCGTGCGCGCCTTGCTCGAAGCGCAGCGCAACGGCAAGCAGGTGGCGGTGCTGGTGGAACTGAAGGCGCGCTTCGACGAGGAGAGCAACATTGGCTGGGCGCGCGCGCTGGAAGCCGAGGGGGTGCATGTGGTCTACGGCCTGGTGGGCTTGAAGACGC
>CAZYHE010000618.1:0-3238 GCA_964647225.1 uncultured Anaerolineales bacterium | reverse complement strand
GCGGTGGCAGACCCGCCCCTACCCGGCAAACAAAGGTGTGCTGATGCTGATCGAATTTACTCTAAACCACAAACCCGTGGCGGTCGAAGCGCCGCCCGACATCACCCTGCTGACCCTGCTGCGCGACTACCTCAACCTGACCGGCGCCAAAGAGGGCTGCGCGGTGGGCGAATGCGGCGCGTGCTCGGTCATTATGGATGGCCGGTTGGTCAATAGCTGCCTGGTGCTGGCCCCGCAGGCCGGCGGCAGCGAGATCATCACCATCGAGGGCATCCGCGGCCCGGATGGCGGCCCCAACGACATGCAGGAAAACTTCATCACCTACGGCGCCGTCCAATGCGGCATCTGTATCCCCGGCATGGTGGTAGCCGGCGAGGCGCTGTTGATGCATACCCTCAACCCGACCCGACCCGAAATCCGCACCGCCCTGGCCGGCAATCTCTGCCGCTGCACGGGGTATCAGCAGATTGTGGATGCGATTGAGGCGACGGCGAAGGGGAGACGGGTAGATTAGTAGATTGGTAGATTCGTAGATTGGTAGATTGGTAGATTGGTACATTGGTACATTGATAGATTGGTTTACCAAGTTACCATTCTACCAAGTTACCAATCTACCAACAAAGGAACCCACACATGACCGAACTCACCTACATTGGCAAACCCGCCCGCCGCGTCGACGCGCTGGAGAAGGTGCTGGGCACGGCGAAGTATATCGCCGATCGCAAGCTGCCGGGGATGCTGCACGCGCACTGCCTGCGCAGCGATGTGCCGCACGCGCGCATCGTCCGGCTAGATGTGTCGCCCGCGCTGGCCGTGCCGGGCGTGCGCGGGGTCATCACCAGCCAGGACTACTTCGAGAACGGCCTCTACGGCTTCCCGGTGAAAGACAAATATATGCTGGCGCACGAGAAGGTGCGCTATGTGGGCGAGGCCATTGCCGCCGTCGCCGCCGACACGCCCGAAGCCGCGCTGGCCGGCGTCCGGGCCATTATCTGCGAGCTGGAGCCGCTGCCGGGCATCTTCGATATGGAGCATTCGCTCGATCCCGGCGCGCCGCAGATCGGGCCGGATCGGCCGGATGACAAGCACCCGAACTTCCTCGACAAGCTGATCGTCCGCAAGGGGGATCCGCTGGCCGAGTGGGCGCAGTGCCCGGTGCAGTTGGAGGAGCGTTACACGGTCGGCCCGCAGGAGCACGCGTACATCGAACCGGAAGGTGTGCTGGCCGTGCCGACGCGCGAGGGCGGGGTGGTCGTCTATGCGCCGAACCAAAGCCCGTTCGTCAACCACGGCAACCTGGCGTTGGTGCTCGACCTGCCGCATAACCTGGTGCGCGTGATCCAACCCCCGGTGGGCGGTTCCTTCGGGGGCAAAGATGACGTCATCTACGAAAGCTCGGCGCAGGCCGCGAAGCTGGCGTTGGTGACGGGCAAACCGGTGCGGATGGTCTTCAGCCGCGAGGAGAGCCTGATCGCCTCCTACAAGCGCGACCCGATGCACATGCGCATCTGGCTGGGCGCGGATGCCGACGGCACGCTGCGCGCGTGCAAGTTCGACGGGCTGATGGATTCGGGTGCGTATGCCTCCGAAAGCCCCTTCACCGCCTGGCGCGCCAGCATCCACGCGATGGGCGCATATCGCTACGCCGCCTGCGACGTGGACATCACGGCCGTCTACACCAACAACGGCTACTACGGCGCATTCCGTGGCTTCGGCAACACCGAGGTTTGCGCTGCCATCGAGCAGGCCATTGACGAAATAGCTTACAAAGTCGGCATGGATCCGCTGGACTTCCGGCTCAAGAACTGCCTCCGCGTCGGCGACGAAACCGCCCACGGCCAAACCCTCACCGAATCTGTTGGCCTGACCGACTGCTTGCAGACAGTGCGACGCCTAAGTGACTGGGATCGCAAACGGGCCAAGTATTCCGCATTCAGCATTCAGCATTCAGCAATTCGTCGCGGCATCGGCGTCGCCGCGCTCTACCACGGCACCTCGCTCGGCGCGGAAGGGCACGACTACGCCGGCTCAACGATCGCCGTGGAGCAGAACAACTCGGTTGACATCACCTCCGGCCTGACCGACTACGGCACGGGATCGCGCACGGTGTTCACACTGATCGCGGCCGAGGAGTTGGGCGTGCGGCCGGAGCGCATCCACATGCAGCGGCCCGATACCGACACCGCCGTCGAATCCGGCCCGACGGTCGCTTCCCGCGCGACCATGCTGGGCGGCAACGCGATGCGGGTCGCGGCCATGAACCTGCGCCAGACCCTCGACTACGCGGCCGCCGACCTGCTGGGCTGCGAGTTGCACCAATTGCTGCGCCACGGTGAGGATTATGTCGGGCCAAGCGAGGAGCCGGTCGCGTGGGAGAAGGTCGCCGATCACGCCCGCGAGATGGGGCTGGCGCTCTCGGCGCAGGGCAAGTGGACGGCGCCCCGGATCAACTGGGATCACCATGCCGGCCGCGGCACCCCGTACATGGCCTATCACTTCGCCGCGCAAGTGGCCGAAGTCGAGGTAGACATGGGCACGGGTAACGTCCAGGTGGTCGGCTTCTGGGCGGCGCACGATCCGGGCAAGGTGATCTTCCCGCAGGGCGCGTATGGGCAACTCTACGGCGGCATCGCGCAAGGGCTGGGCTACGCGCTGATGGAGCAGATGACCTTCTCGAACGGCTACCTCCAGGAGACCAACTTCGAGTCTTACCTGATCCCGACCTCCGTGGACGTGCCGGAGCTGGTGGGGACGTTCGTCGAGGCGCCCTTCTCGCACGGCCCCTACGGCGCGAAGAACATCGCCGAGCCGAGCATGGTTCCCACCGCGCCCGCGATCCTGAACGCCATCTACCACGCCACCGGCAAGCGCGTGCGCGATCTGCCGGCGAACCTGGAGCGCGTGCTCCTGGGCAAGGACTTGACGAAGGGCGGGTCGGCGAAGGCGTGCAAACTGGGGTTGAAGACGGCTTGATCCTGGCGAGCAGCGGTTGAGCAGGGGCAAAAAATGATACTGACCGACATCTTGCAAGACACTCACGCGCTTGAAGACGAAATGCGCGACTACGAACGGAAGTACGGCGTGCTGTCAGAAACCTTTTACGAGTCCTATCAGGCCGGAGAGGAGCCACCTGACGATGCCTGGGTGCGGGATTGGACGGCTTGGGCCAGTGCCTATAAGGTCTGGCTCCGCCGGCGAGAGCAGTACCAGGCTGCGGTGCATGCGCAACGCGTCAAAG
>CAZYHE010000617.1:0-3247 GCA_964647225.1 uncultured Anaerolineales bacterium | reverse complement strand
AAGGTTGGCCACATCAATGTCAGCTTCGACGGCAGCAAGATCCATGCGGACGCGTCCAAGAGTCACGCCGTAAGCTACGACCGGCTGCTGGCGATCGCGATGGGCGTCTACGTGCTCCGCCTGCTGCTCTACGCGCTCATGCCGACGGCCTCCTGGACGCTCTGGCTGGCGCTGCTCCAGGGCGCGTCCTACGGCATCTTCCTGGTCGGCGCGGTCGCCTACGCCAACGAGTTAGCCCCGGACGGGTTGAGATCCACCGCGCAAGGGCTGCTCGTGTCGGTCATGAGCCTGGCGAATCTGGGTGCGGGGCTGGCCGGCGGCTGGCTGCTGGATCACGCCGGCCGGAGCGGCCTCTTCACCGCGATGATGCTCACTTGCCTGGTCGCGCTGGGGGTGTTCGTGGTGGGCTGGCGGCGCGGACGGAGTAAGCCGACGATTGGTTATTAGTGATTGCTGTATCGCTTGTTATCGCCTCTGCCAGGGCGCAAATTGCTCCAGGATGCTTTTCCCCAAAAATTCGCGCAGAATCGAAGTGTCGGGAATCGGGTCGGGCGGGATCGGCTCGAACCACTGCAGGAACGCCAGCAGGCGCTTGGCTTCGACGTAGCCCGGCTTGCCTCGCTTGATCTGCAGGAGGAGCGGCTCGACCAATGGCTTGAGCGCGGCCAGTTCGTAAACGAGCGCCGTGTTGAACATCACGTCGGCGTTCTCCTGGTAGGGGAAGATGAAATCGCGCTCGCCCTTGTGGACGCTCTCCCAGCGGGAAATCGTGTCGGCGGCGGTGTAGCCGCGCGTGCGGGCGTCGCGCACGATGCGGCGGATCAGCCGCGTGTCGGTGGTCGGCACCCGGTTGTAGCGGTCGAGGTTGAGCTGCGTCAACGCGGAGATGTAGATGCGAAAAACCCGTTCCGGCGCGATGTCGGGCACGAGCCGCGGGTTCAGCCCGTGGATCCCTTCCACCAACAGGATTTGGTCGGGGCCGAGTTGGATCGTGTGGCCCACCTCGCGCTTGCCGGTCACGAAGTTGAACTTCGGCAGCGTCACTTCTTCGCCGGCCATCAGCGCCAGGAGATGCTCGTTGAATAGCTTCAGATCGAGCGCCTCCAACACCTCGAAGTCGTAGTTTCCCTGTGCATCGCGCGGGGTCTGCTCCCGATCCACGAAGTAGCTATCCAGCTCCACGGCGATTGGCCGGATGCCGTTGGCGAGCAGTTGCACCGCCAGGCGCTTGGTAGAGGTCGTCTTGCCGGAGGAGGATGGCCCGGCGATCAGCGCCAGCCGCACCTGGTCTCGCCGCTGGACGATTTGCGTGGCGATCTGGGCGATGCGCTGCGCGTGGAGCGCCTCGGCCACCAGGACGATCTCGTTCGTGCGGCCGGCGCCGATGGCAGCATTTAAAGCGCCCACATCCTCGATGCCGAGCACCCGCAGCGTGTGGCCGTATTCCCGGAAGACATCCATCAGCTTGGGGTAGGCGACGACCGGCTCGAGCTCCTGGCTCGCGCGCGGCGGGAAGCGCAGGATGAAGCCGGGCGGGTAGGAATGCAGCGCGAAATAGCGCAAATAACCGGTCGAAGGAACCATGTAGCCGTGGAAGTAATCACGCACCCCGCGCAGGGTGTAGAGCACCTGGTAGTCCTTGCGGCGGTAGGTGAGCAGTTGCACGACCTCATCATTTCCGCGCGCACGGAAGAGCGCCACGGCCTCGGCCAGCGGCACGCGTTCCTTGCCGATCGGCTCGTCCGCGGCTGCGATCTCGTGCATCCGCGCTTCCAACTGGGCCAGCTCATCCGGCGTGAAGGGCGGACGATTCTCCACACCGCAGTAGTAACCGCCGAATGTCACCGAGTGATCCACGCTCAGCCGCGCGTCGGGGAAAAGCTCCCTGGCCGCGATCACCAGCAGAAAAGTGAGGGAACGGCGGTAGATGCGGCTGCCGTCCCGGTCATCCATGCCGAGCGGCGTCACCTCGACATCCCGCTCGATGTGATAGGTCAGCTCGCGCAACTCGTCGTCAATCAGCGCGGCGACGACCGGGGAGCGCCATGGTTGATCGGCGGCCGCGGCGCGGACATAGTCCACCAGCGGCGTCCAGGTCGGCGCCTCGTAGACGCGGCCATCGGCGAATTTCACCTGCGCGGTGGTGCGCGGTTGAGCTAAACGGACTGTGGGAGTAGGATTTTCGGGTTGGCGCATTCGGTTCCCCTGAAACATTTTCTACAGGCCGATTGTAGCACGCTTTGCGACTTCCGGGAAAACCACGATGCCCACCAGCGTGCGATTGCCGGTCGCGCGTGGATATGATAGAATGAAGCAACAGAAAGAAAAGGGGGGTCATCATGGGCCAGGCAATTACCGCAATGTATGAAAAGGGAGTTTTGCGTCCGCTAATGCCGCTCAGACTGAAAGACCGCAGCCTTGTCCAGATCCAGGTCATCTCGGAGCCGCAGACGGAGGAGGCCGAGCGAGAGGAGGCGCTGCAGGCGTTACTCGAAGCAGGTGTGATCCGCCGGCATCCGCCGGCCCCGCAACGCGTGCCCGTGGACGAAGGACGTCTTGAAGCCGTCCGAAAGGCACTTGGCGCGGCCGGGCCGCTATCTGAGCTCATCATTGCGGAACGGGATGGCCGATGAACATCTACTACTTTGACACGAGCGCACTGATCAAACGATATGTTCAGGAGACTGGCACGCCCTGGGTGTTGGAGTTGGTCGCGATAAAATCGCGCTGTCTGCTGCTAACTGCCCGTGTCACCGTAGTTGAAATGTACAGTGCGTTAGCGCGTCGTAGGCGCGAAATGTCCGTCGCCCCGGAAGATCTTGATTTGGCAGTTCGTGAGTTTTCGGCAGATACCGCCAGCGAATACGAATTTGTCGAGTTGGATTCTGCTCTCGTCGCTGTGGCACGTGACCTGGTGGATCGCTATCCGCTACGCGCATACGATGCTGTGCAGTTGGCATCCGCGATCATCGCAAATCGCGCGCTTCACACCGCGCGCCGAGCAAGGTTAACGTTTGTATCAGCAGACGATCGGTTGGTCAAAGTAGCTACCGCCGAAGGGATGATCGTGGATAATCCCAACGATCATCCATGACAGCCGATCTGGACGCCCGCGCTCTGGCCGTGGCGCTTAGCGCCGGGGTCGAGGCCTGGGTCTGGCGCGCCACAATCCCCAGCGCAGGCATCAGCCTGGCCGAACGCCTGCCCCTGGCCCCGGCCTGGGCCCTTTACGAGCGCAAAAACGAGC
>CAZYHE010000616.1:0-3266 GCA_964647225.1 uncultured Anaerolineales bacterium | reverse complement strand
GCAGATGCCGGCCGAGGAACTGCTCGCCTTGGGTCGGCCAGCGCTGTTGACGTTGCTGGGCCAGACGCGCATCGTCGAGCCGGCGCGCGTGGTTGCGCAGGCCGTGGCCGTGCTGGGTCAGGTCGCGGATATGGAAGAACGCGCGCGTTTATTGGCTGCTTTCACCGGTCTGATGCGTGATGAGGAGGTCTTGAACATGGCAGAACAATTACTTGAGACGATAGACCAGGGGTTACTGATGGACACCCCCTTTTTGCGCCGGGTGCGCGAGAAGGAACGCAGCGCGGCCCTGACCGAGGGTGAGGCGCGCGGTGAAGCCAGGGGTGAGGCGCGCGGTGAAGCCAGGGGTGAGGCCAGAGGTAAGGCCGCAGGTGAGGCCAAAGGGTTGGCCGAAGCCGTGCTGGATGTACTGATTAGCCGTTTCAATCTGGCTGCGCCGACCTATCGCCGGTTGGAACGCCGGCTGACCGCGATCCGCGACCTCGACCGGCTGCGGGAACTGTTGGTGGTGGCCGTGCGCGCGGCCGATGTCGCCGAGTTTGAACAGGCGTTGGGCGGATAGACGAAGCGCGCCCCGACATCAGGTGAGCTTATGACCCTGCCTCCTGCCATCGCCGCGCTTGCGCCGGACGGGCAATTGACCCCCGTGATGCGGCGGCGCATTCTGATTGACATTGCCAGGCGGCGCATCCGGCCTGGCGCCGGCAGCGCGCCGGAATTTCTGCGCCGGAGGACCGCGATGAACCCGTGGCCCGATCTGCGGCCGGTCTTGACCGGCATCCCCTGGGCAGTGGTCGGCGGGGTCGCCACGCGCGCCTACATGCCGGAACGCGCCACGAAAGATCTGGACATCCTGGTGCGCCTCCAGGATGAAGCCGAAGTGCAAGCGCGATTGGCTGCGGCCGGCCATAAAATCGTCAGCCGTCTGGCTGTGCCTGGCTTTCTGGTGCGCGCCCCCGACGGCGCGGAGATAGCTGTCATCCTGGGCAGCTATCCCTGGCTGTCAGAGGCGCTGGCGCACGTGCGGTATGACCCGGCCGGCTATCCGGTGCTCGATCTGCCGTATCTGGTACTTATGAAATTAGCCGCCTCTCGTGTCCAAGGCACCGCTGATCTCTCGCGAATGCTTGGCTTGGCTTCCGACGCGCAATTGACGCGCGTGCGCCGAGTCGTCGCCCGCTACGCGCCCGATGACCTGGCCGACCTGGAATCACTGATCTATCTGGGCCGCGTCGAGATGCAAGACAATTCATAGCGCCTCTGTTTTTGCCAATCCGCCCCAACAAGCGTATAATATCACTTACCCCCGGCTGGTTGGCCGGGGTTTTGCTGCGCAGATCGCTTGATATCGCAGGACTATGCGGCGCCGTGGCCGTGGATACCACGTGCGCCCTTTTTTATGCCCAGACGGGCTTACTCTCAGGAGGGTTTTTCTCAATGTCTAAGAAGTGGGTTTATCTATTTACCGAAGTCGAAGACGCCGAAAAGTACGTCAACGGCTCTTGGGACGCTGTTCGCAGCCTGTTGGGCGGCAAGGGCGCGAACCTGTTCGAGATGACGCGCATCAAGTTGCCGGTTCCGCCCGGCTTCACCGTCACCACCGAAGCGTGCAATGCCTACCTGGCCGCGGGCGAGAAGTTCCCCGAAGGGATGTGGGATCAGGAATTGAAGGCGCTGAAGGCCATCGAACAGACCACCGGCAAGGGCTTCGGCGATGCGAAGAACCCGCTGCTGGTCTCCTGCCGCTCCGGCGCCAAGGAATCCATGCCGGGGATGATGGACACCGTGCTGAACATCGGCCTGACCGATGCGACCGTCGAGGGCCTGGCCGCGCTGACGCAGAATCCGCGCTTCGCCTGGGACGCCTACCGCCGCCTGGTCGAGGGCTTCGGCAAGGTCGTGTTGGAGATCTCCGATACCGCCTTCGAGCATGCCCTGCACGGCATGAAGGCGAAGGCCGGCGCGAAGCTGGACACCGATCTGACCGCCGAGAACCTGAAGGCGCTGACCGCCGAGTACAAGGCGATCGTGCAGAAGCACAAGGGCTTCGAGTTCCCCCAAAACCCCGTCGAGCAACTGCGCCTGGCGACCGAGGCCGTCTTCAAGAGCTGGAACGGCAAGCGGGCGCGTGATTATCGCAACCACGAGGGCATCCCTCACAACCTGGGCACCGCGGTCAACATCCAGACCATGGTCTTCGGCAACATGGGCAACACCTCCGCCACCGGCGTGGCGTTCACCCGCAACCCCAGCACCGGCGAGCGGGCCGTCTATGGCGAGTACCTGATCAACGCCCAGGGCGAGGACGTGGTCGCCGGCATCCGCACCCCGCAAAAGGTGGCGGTGATGGGCGAAGAACTGCCCGAAGCCTATGCCCAATTCATGGACATCTGCGAAATCCTGGAAAAGCACTACCGCAACATGCAGGATGTCGAGTTCACCATCGAACGCGGCCAGTTGTGGATGCTCCAGACCCGCAACGGCAAGCGCACCGCGGCGTCCGCCATCAAGATCGGCGTGGACATGGCGAACGAGGGGCTGATCAGCAAGCAGGAAGCGGTCATGCGCGTGACCCCGGACAACGTCAACTCGCTGCTGCATCCGCAGTTCGACCCCGCGGCCAAGAAGGCGGCGGCGAAGGAAGGCAAGCTGCTGGGCAAGGGCGTGAATGCGTCCCCCGGCGCGGCCGTCGGCAAGGCTTACTTTGATGCCGACCTGGCCGAGGAGAAGGCCAAGGACGGGCCGGTTGTTATGGTGCGCCCGTTCACCAAGCCGGACGACGTGCATGGCATGATCGCGGCCAAGGGCATCCTGACGAGCGAAGGCGGCGCCACCAGCCACGCGGCCGTGGTCGCCCGCCAGTTCGGCAAGCCGTGCGTCGTAGGCGCGGCCTCCATCAAGATTGACATGGCCGCCCGCACGATGACCGCCGACGGCGTGGTGGTTCACGAAGGCGACTGGATCAGCGTGGACGGCGGCACCGGCGAGGCGTTCCTGGGCCAGATTCCGACGGTCGCGCCGAAGTTCGAAGAGCAGACCGACCTGATCACCCTGCTGGGCTGGGCGGATGAGATCAGCGCTGCGCCGGGCAGCCGCGTCGCGGGCAAGAACAACTCCCCGACCCGCGGCCTGCAGGTGTGGGCCAACGCCGACTATCCGGCCGACGCCCGCCGCGCCCGCACCTTCGGCGCGCTCGGCATCGGCTTGTGCCGCACCGAGCACATGTTCTTCGAGGTCGAGCGCCTGCCGATCGTGCAGCGCATGAT
>CAZYHE010000615.1:0-3266 GCA_964647225.1 uncultured Anaerolineales bacterium | reverse complement strand
GCGTGTCATTCTGAGCGGGTCTACCCCTGAACGTCGGTTACGGCGTGACACCAGCGAAGAATCCTTCGTCGCACTCAGGACAAGTTCTGCTAATCAGGACGAGACCCTTCGCTAGATTTTCGCCGCAACTGATTTTATAGGACTAACCCGCTCAGGGTGACAATAGTGACTTTTGCGTCATTGCGTTTTTAGTGCGTAGTAGGGGCGGGTTTTTCGCCGTTGACACACGTCCGCCTGAGATGGACGCGGCGCCGCGATGGCAAATTTTCGGCGGATGCGGAGAAACCCGCCCTTACAACCGATAAGGTAGCAATCGCATGGCAAGAATTCTGATCGTAGATGATTATCCTGTCACCTTGCGGGTGCTGAGCACCCAACTGCGCAAGCACGGTTACGAGGTTAACACCGCCGGCAGCGCCCGTGAGGCCCTGGAAAGCCTGGCCGAGAACCCCGCCGACCTGGCGATTTTGGATATCGCCATGCCGGAAGTGGACGGCTTGATGCTGCTGAGCCAACTGCGGGCCGATGTGCGTTATGCCGCCATGCCGGTGATCATGTTGACCGCCAGCGGGCAAGACCAGGATCGCATCACCGCGCGTGAGGCAGGCGCAAACGACTTCCTGTCCAAACCAACCAGTTCGCGTGAACTGCTCGACACCGTCCAACGGCTACTGCCCGGATAGGCCATCAAGGCTGATTCGCACGATTGTAGCACAGCCCCTTGTGGGCGTTCGCACGATTGTAGCACAGCCCCTTGTGGGCGTTCGCACGATTGTAGCATAGCCCCTTGTGGGCGTTCGCACGGGCGCAAGGCCCTATGCTACTCATTAGCAATGAGCGCAAACGATGACTGAGCCAGCCACAACAAGCTCGGAAAAACCGCAGTCCACAACCCCGGAAACCGGGATGTGGGCCGACCTCCTGGCCCACAGTCCCGGACCGATCCTGCGGGTTGCGGCTGATGGTCGTATCCTTTATGCCAACCAGACGGCCGCCACCACGCTCGGTGTGTCGAGCGATGGCCCCCACGCGCTGATCGGTCAGCGCGTGCCTGATGCGTGGCTGCCGACCCTGGCCGCGGCCTTGAGCACCGGTGAACGCACCCGAACGACACACACTGCCGGCGACCGAATCTACACGTACCTGTTTGTGCCCAGCGCCGGCGCCGCCGACGCCAACATCTACGGCCAGGACATTACCGAGCGCCAGCAGGCGGCGCAGGAGTTGGCGCAGCGGGCCGACGCCCTGACGGCCCTGTACGACACCTCGCTTGAAATCAACGCGCGCCAGGATGTCGCGACCCTGTTGCGCGCGCTGGTGCGCCGCGCCACCGAGCTGGTCGGCGCCCGCATGGGCGGCTTGTATCTGGTCCGGCAGGATGGCAAATCCCTCGAACTCGTCGTGGCGCACAATATGCCGGACGCCTATATCGGCACGATTTTGCACTTCGGTGAGGGGGTGGCGGGGCGGGTGGCGCGCGTCGGCAAGTCGCTGATGATCAATGACTATTCCGCATGGCACGGCCAGGCCAGCAGCTACGCCCGGAGCAGCTTCCGGCGGATGCTGGGCGTGCCGCTCAAAGTCGGCGACCGCGTCATCGGCGTCATCTCCATCATTGATGATGATCGCACCGGCGACTTCGACGCGGCCCAGGTGCGCCTGGCCAGCCTCTTCGCCGACCAGGCGGCGATCGCGCTGGAGAATGCGCGCCTGTTGGAGCAGGCGCAACTGGAACTGGCCGAACGCACACAGATCGAAAGCGAGTTAGTTTATCGCATCGCCTTCGATGAGTTGATCACCTCGCTTTCGACCAGCTTCATCAACCTGGCCCCCCATGAAGTGGACACCGGCATCAATCATGCGCTGTCGGCGATCGGCGAATTTTCCGGCGTGGATCGGGCGCAGGTGTTCCTGCTGGCCGACCACGATAGCGTGATCCGGCACACCCACGAGTGGTGCGCTCCGGGCATCGAGCCAAAGCAAGCTGAGTTGCACAGCGTGCCGGTGGATATGCTGCCGTGGTGGATGGCGCGCCTGTACGACTTCGACGACATCCACATCCCGTGCGTCGCGGAGTTGCCCCCCGAAGCCGCGGCGGAGCGGGAATTCCTGGAATCCCAGGGGATCCAGTCCTTTGTCGTCGTGCCGCTGGTCTACGGTAAGACATTGCTCGGCTTCCTGAGCTTCGCCGCCGTGCGGTCGGCCAAGTCGTGGGCCGATGCGACCATCGCCCTGCTGCGCATCATCGGCGAGATTTTCGTCAATGCGCTGGAACGCAAACGCAACGAAGAGACGATGCACGAGAGCGAAGAGGCCATCCGGGGGTTGTATCAGATCGCGGCCGATCACGGGATGAACTTCGCTGAAAAAGTGTGCGCGCTCCTGGCGATGGGCTGCCATCGCTTCCGCATGGACACCGGCATCCTGTCGCATGTCGAGGGCGCCCGCTATGAGGTGCTCGAAGCCCGCTCGCCCGCTGACACCATTCACAAGGGTGATGTTTTCGATCTCGACCAGACTTACTGCCGCGACACCCTCATCGCGGCCGAGCCGGTCGGTTTCGAGCACGCGGCGGCCACGGAATGGGCGAACCACCCCTGCCGGGCGGCGTTTGGGCTGGAGGCCTATCTGGGCACGCGGGTGATCGTCGGCGGGCAAGTGTACGGCACCCTCAGCTTTTCCAGCCCCACCCGCCTCGCCGAACCGTTCACGCCGGCCGACAAAGAATTCCTCAGCCTGATGGCCCAATGGATCGGCGGCGAGATCGAGCGCAACCAGAAGACCCAGCAACTCCAGGCCTACGCCGCCGAGATCGCGGAGACCGCCGCGCAGTTGGCGGTGGCGCGCGACCAGGCGTTGGAGGCGTCGCGGCTGAAATCTGAGTTTCTGGCGACGATGAGCCACGAAATCCGCACCCCGATGACCGCGATCATCGGCATGTCCGAGATGCTCATTGACACGCCGCTCAATGACGAACAGGCCGAGTATGCGAATCTGGTGCGCGAAGCGAGCCAGGCGCTCCTGGGCATCATCAACGATATCCTCGACTTCTCCAAGATCGAGGCGGGCAAGCTGGTTTTGGAGCGGCTCGACTTCGAGATCGTATCGGTGGTGGAGGGCGCGGCCGAAATCCTGTCCACCCGAGCGCGCGAAAAAGGCCTCCCGCTGATGGCCTTTGTCGCGCCGGAAATCCCGCGCTTCCTGCGCGGCGACCCGACGCGGCTGCGCCAGGTGCTGCTCAACCTGCTCAGCAACGCCGTCAAATT
>CAZYHE010000614.1:304-3268 GCA_964647225.1 uncultured Anaerolineales bacterium | reverse complement strand
TCGGGGATGCGATAGCGCACCGGCACGTGGAGCCGATCCTCGATGTCGGCCAACGGCACCCCGCCGCGAATGGTAGACCGGTTGAGCACCAGCCACACCTTTTCATCCGGGTAGCCGCGGGCCGATAGCTGTTCCAGCATCAGCCGGGTGTTGCGCAGCCCCACCATCTCGGGCAACACCGACATGATGATCCGATCCGCGCCGTCCAGGAAAGCGAACGCGGTATCATCCAACGGCAACCCCAGGTCCACGATCACCCAGGGGAACATGCGCTTGAGCCAGACGAGCACCTGCTGCACCTGTGGCAGTGTGATCGGGCTGGACAGATCGGCGGGCGGCGGCGCCAGGAGCACCTTGATGCCGGAGGCATGGGCCGCCAGGATGCTGGCCACCAGGTCGGCATCCAACCGCGACATGCGCGGCAGCAAATCTGCGATGTTCTGGTGGGCCACCAGGTTGAGCGCCACATCTACCGCGGGGGCCGCATAATCCGCATCAATCAGAACGACCGGGTCGTGCGAGGTGCGATGCAGGGCAATGGCGGCATTGATCGCGAGGGTGGTGCGGCCGGTGCCGCCTTTCGGGGCGCAAAATGCCACGACGCGGCCGGAAACCCCCTCGCGGCTCTCGGTCGCCGCGCTCCCGCGCGGCGCCAGCACCTGCCGCAACGCCGCCAGCAGATCCTCAGCCTGGAGCGGCTTGGTGACGAAGCCGCGCGCGCCGGCCAACACCGCCTGGCGCGCCAGGTCAATGGCCGATCCACCCACCATCGCCAGCAGCGGCACCGCCGGGAGCCGGCCGCTCAGCGCCGCGATCACGCTGATCGGGCTGGCGCCGCCCAGGTCGTTGTCCACCAGGATCACATGCGGCAGCAGGTCTTGCGCGCGACCGGGGGCGAGATCGGACTGTGATACCCAATAGAGCCGGTGGTCGCCGGCGCGGCCCGCCAGCGCGACGCCGATTTCGTTGCGCACAGCCTCGTTACTGCTTACCAGCAAGATGCGAAGCATTTCGCCGCTGATCAACCCGGCCACATTCGCCTCCGTACCAAAAGTAAACCCATTCCCTTATTTCTTGATCCCGCTTTGCAGACGATTCCGGCGGATAATGTAATCAATGTCCACCGGGTCGGTCTCCCACGGCCGCTCACTGCCGGGCGCGCGCAGGGCCATGTCGAATGTCGCATCAATATCTTTCAGGTGCTTCAACACCAGGGCGTCCTGCGGGCTGACGGTGAGGAGGAGCATTTGGGGCAGCGCGGACGCGGTTTTGTCGCCGCCCGGCACAGCGCCCACGAGCGCGGAGATCGTGACATTTTGCAGCGCGTTGAAGGTGGAAACTTCCTTCTCACCGCCGCCGCCCGCCCCGCTCGCCACACCCGGCCGGGCGCCCGCGACCGCCAAGACCCGATTCGGATCCAACTGCAACGAAAAAAGCAGATCTACCCGATCCCCGGGCTTCAGCACGCCCGAACGGCTGAGCAGATCGTTGGCCGGGTACGCGATCAGCACCTGATCGTCGGCCAACGCCAGGGCGATCCGGCCATCGCTGGACTTGACGTTCGGGTCAACCACGCGCTGGCGAAGCAGCACTTCACCCGGAAAAAGCTCGGTCAGGTTCAGCTTGCCGATCGCTTCATTCGTATCGCGCAGCGCGCCCTCTGGGAGCGAGTTGACCGGGATATTACGGATCATCACATCGGATGGCTTGATGAGCGAACGGATCGGCACGGCCTGCGCCGCCACAACCACCGGCACATCGGGCGCGCTGCTGCCCGCGCCCGAGCGCTGGGCGGTCGCCCCGGAGAGGGTCATGAAGCCCACCACCCCCGCCAACATGGCCACAATCAACCCGGCCAACAGCCAGAGGAATCCGCGTGTGCGTCCCATTCGCCTTGCTCCTCACCCTGTAGTATAGGGCCTTGTGCCCGCTCACACGCCCACAAGGGGCTATGCTACTTTTTCGTCGTCCGAATACCCCGTAGTTTAGGGCCTTGTGCCCGCTCAGAATACCCCGTAGTCTAGGGCCTCGTGCCCGCTCTGACGCCCACAAGGGGCTATGCTACTTTTTTCGTCTCACTCGATCAGTGTCGCGGCGGCGGCGCTCAGGGCGAGCGTTCCGCCTTCACCGACGGCCTGCGCCACCGGGCCGCTGACCGCCTGGTAGCGATAGGTCACCGCGACCCGCAGAATCCCCGCGTCTACCGTCGCAGTATAGCGCACCTGACTGCCGTGCAGCCCGGCCGTCAGCCGGCACACCGCATCGCCAATCCCGGCCCCCGGATTGGCGCACGTGCCCGACACGGCCGCCGGGTGCAGCGCACCATAGCGCGCCCCTTCCTGCGCCGCATTGGCGATCGTGCTGTATGAAAAGACTGCAATACCGAATTCCATGATCCCAAATAGAAGCGTCATCACCAGGGGGAAGGCCAGGATAAATTCCAGCGCGCCTTGCCCGCGCTCAGCCGCCTTGTGGCGCAAGCTGGCAGCTTGCGTTACAGGCCGAGCAACATGCAGAACAAGCAGGGAGCAGATCATGACGACCCTCCTGGGATATGCGATCCCTGTTCCGAGACGCGACGCGGGGGCTGTTTGCCACTCAAACCGGCCCTTTACGCCTGACTTGAGCAGAGCAGCCCCCGCGCCCGAGAGATAGGCCCGGCTAAGCCGGTATCTCAGTTTGGCGTCCGCCGGCCAACGAGGTGGCGTAGCGCATAACGCGGACGCCAGACGCCGCCCGGGGCCTGCCTAGCTGCCGCCCATCCCGCCGGTGACCTGACCGAGCACACCACTGATGCCGCCGGACAGCGCAGTGAACGCTCCGATCAGGACGACCGCAACCAGCACCAGGATCAAGCCATATTCGGCCATGCCCTGGCCTTCTTCACTCTTGATGTGGCTCGACAGCCACGCCTGCAAATACTGATAGAGAGCCATGGTTTCCTCCTCCGGGTCTCACCCGGGA
>CAZYHE010000614.1:0-294 GCA_964647225.1 uncultured Anaerolineales bacterium | reverse complement strand
CCGCCCATCCCGCCGGTGACCTGACCGAGCACACCACTGATGCCGCCGGACAAAGCGGTGAAGGCCCCGATGAGCACCACAGCCACCAACACCAGGATCAGGCCGTACTCCGCCATGCCCTGGCCTTCTTCACTCTTCAACTGATTCAGCCACGCTTGTAGAACCTGATAGAGAGCCATTGTTTCCTCCTCCGGGTCTCACCCGGGATGTGATGGATGGGATATGAATTGGGTGGGTAACGACTTTAGTGCAGCACAACTAGATCATGCTTGCAAATCATCCTGCGGCTTCCGC
>CAZYHE010000613.1:0-3277 GCA_964647225.1 uncultured Anaerolineales bacterium | reverse complement strand
GGTCAGTGGAGCTGCGCCTGGCCTGTGGCGGGCGCCAACGGCCAGACCTTGCAGGTCAAACTCCATGCCCGTGATGGCTTCGGGCAAGAGGCGGTCTGGCCCAACCCGCTGCCGTTCCTGGTGGACGCCGCAGCGCCAATCGTGGCCCTCGATCTGGCCGCGACGCAGGTTGTCTCGGGCAGCATCGTCGCCAGCAGCGCCTTCCCCGTCTACGGCAACGTGGCCGACGCGGGCGGCGTGGCGAAAGTCGAAGTCTGCGCGGACGGCGGCGCGTGCGGGCAGGCAACGCTGCAACTGGCCCCAGGTCACGCGGCCGTGACTTACGACGACGCGCCGGCCGACGCGCTGCCCATCGGCGGAAGCTGTGTCGCGCGCACCTTCACCGTGGCAGAAGCCTTCAACATCGGCCAGGTGACGTTGGGCTTCGCCGCCGAGCATCCGCGGCGTGATGAACTACAGGTCGAACTGGCCTCACCGGGCGGGACGACCGTGCGGGCGCTCTACGACGACGGCACGGCCAGCCTGCACTTTGCCAACTACGACGTCGCCCTGAGCGACGTTGCGGCGACCGCCCTCACCGAGGGGGTGGGTGATCACAACCCGGCCGCCCCGGTCTTCGACCGCTCGCTGCGGCCCTATGCACCGTTGCAGGCATTCCAGGGCCAGAACTCGGCAGGCGCGTGGACCCTGACCATCTGCGATCGCAACGCAGCGGCCAACGCCGGCGCGTATCTGCGCAGCCGGCTGACTCTGACACCGCGCGATCCCGCGGCCAAGGCCGGCCGTTGGAGCTATCAATCGCCTGACGCCGGTCAACTGGATTACGTGGCGCGCAGCCTGGCCGTCTATGCCGAGGACAGCGTGGGCAACCGGACGGCCGATCCGCTGCGTCTGAACGTTTGGGTGGATAACGTCTCGCCCGCGATCACTGTGACGGCGGCGCTGGCGACCGTCGTGCAGGGTCACTTGACCACGGTGCTGACCGGCACGGTCAGCGATGGCGGCCCGACAACGGATGTCGCGGTGCAAATCCGCACGCCTGACGGTAGCGCGGTGGTGCGGGCCGCGGCGCGCGACGGCGGCCGCTGGTGGTACGACCTGCAAGGGGAGACCGCCGGTCGCTACACCTTCTGGGCGGTGGCGACCGACGCGGCCGGCAACAGCACAACCGTCGGGCCGTTCGCCGTGGACGTCACCTGCACCGACGCCGGCTTGACCGCCACGCTCATCTCGGCCGAGCCGTCTGCCGGTTCTCCGCTCTCTGTGACGTTGACTGCGGTGGTCAGCAATACCGGCACCGCGACGGTCGCGGCGGGACTGCCCATCGCGTTCTCGGTCGGCGAGAAGCCGATCGGCACGGCGCTCACAGCGAGGGCGCTCGGTCCCGGCGGGAGCGTGACGGTGACGCTCGACTGGGCGGTGGCGTTCCCCGGCGATTACACGATCAATGTGACGCCGAACTCCGGCGCAGCGCGGCCGTTGGCGCTGTGTCGTCAGCCGGCCGTATCGCATCAGGCGATCTCGATCGCCGATGCATCGCTCTACCCGTCGTGGAACCTGGTTTCGTCGGCGGTCAACCCGTTCACTCCTGCAATCAGCACGGTGCAGCGGCCCATCGCCGGCAAGTACTTCGTCATCCAGAGCTTCGCCGCCGGCGCAAAGTCATACTATCCGAGCCTGCCGCCAGATATCAACACCCTGAAGACCTGGGACGCGCTGCACGGCTACTGGATCAAGACAGTGGTCAGTGGGCAGGCGGCAGGAGTCAGGGGCCAGGAGGCGGCTGAAGGTTTGGCCGCGGATGAGACGCCGGTGGCGACGCTGCGGCTGGTCGGCGATCGTCTCGCCGAAGACACGCCGCTGCCGTTGACAGTCGGCTGGAACCTGGTGAGCTATCTGCCGCAGACCAGCCTGCCGGTGACGGCGGCGCTGGCGAGCATCGCGGGCAAGTATGCGGTCGTGCAGAGCTTCAACCAGGGCGCCCTGTCGTTCTACCCGGACCTTGGCCCAGAAACCAACTCCTTGGGGGCCATGCAGCCAGGGATGGGCTACTGGATTCGGGCGACGCAGGCGGTCACGCTGACCTATCCCAGCGCGGCGATCAGCACAACGGTGACGGCGGCGGGACGGCGGTTGTTGAGCGTCGCGCCGCCGCAGGTGTCGTTGCGGGCGCTCATGGCCGACCAGGCTACCCGCAGCGCGTCGAGACGCCAGACGGAACGCGCCGCGGGCGTCACGCCGACCAGCACCTGGGTCAACTTCTACGGTCCGGCGTTGACGGCTGATGGCGCGCCGCTGCCGGTTGGCACGCTGGTCAAGGCGGTAGATCCGCAAGGCATCGTCTGTGGCGCGGTGGTCGTGACGACCGAGGGTCAGTACGGCCTGCTTGCCTGCTACGGCGACGACCCGGAGACGCCGGCTGATGACGGCGCGGGGGCGGGGGACACGATTCGGGTGGTGGTGGCGGATCAGACAGTCGGTGTTGGGACCTGGCTGGATCGGGGCGAGCGCCAGTGGGTACCGCTGGGCAAGGTGACGCTCTGGCGCATCTACCTGCCCAACCTGCAGCAGAATGCTAACTCAGCGACGCCCGATGACCCAGCTCCGATTGATCGGCCGCGCATACGGCAATGGGTACCCCTCATCGTGAAGGGGAAGGTCGAGTGAGTGGAGGCAACGGCTGTGAAGAGTCAACGGAAATGGCTTATCGGCATCGCAGTTAGCGTCATATGCCTCTCGGCAGGGCTGCTCAGCTCGACTGCAGTGCGGGGCGGCGATGTGACCCCCACCAACAACTGGGTGGATTTATACAGCATCGCCAGCACCTACCTGGGAGCGCCTGTGCCAGTGGGCGCAGAGATCGCAGTCTTCGACCCACAGGGCGTACGCTGCGGTGAATTCACCGTGAATCAGGCGGGCACATATGGGATCATGCCGTGCTACGGTGACGACCCGACAACGCCCCTGGACGAAGGCGCGGTGTTGGGAGATGTGCTCAATTTCACCATTAACGGTAGCGCAGTGCGAACTGAAGCCATCGCAGTTAATGGCACGCCGGTGGCGCCGGGCATGGTCGTAGTTTGGAGCCCGGCGCAGGGGCTGTGGGAGGTAAATCTACATGTGGAGGTCAGCAGGACGCCTACGCCGACTGCGACACCCACCGCGACTCGGACAGCCACGCCCACAGCCACGCCGACGGCGACCGCGACGTCCACTGCGACGGCAACCCGGACGGCCACGCCCACCGCGACCGCGACTACAACGATGACGTCCACTA
>CAZYHE010000612.1:826-3283 GCA_964647225.1 uncultured Anaerolineales bacterium | reverse complement strand
GTGCCGGTCGCGCCATACAGGAGCGACATGCCGTAGAGCATCACCGCGGACGCGGTCGCGCCGTAAAGAAAATACTTGATCGCCGCTTCGCCCGATTTGCGATCTTCCCGGAAGAAGCCGGCCAGGATGTAGCTGGTGATACTGAGGAACTCCATCGCCAGGTAGAGCATCACGAAGTTCGTGGCGCTGACCGCCAGACAGATGGCCACGGTCGCAATCAACAGCAGCGCGTAGAATTCCCCGCGATAGGGGGTGCGGGTGCGCATGTAGGGGATCGCGGTCAGGATCACAAGCGCCACGCCGATGATCGCCAGCGCCTTGAAGAAGATCGCGAACGGGTCGGCAGCCAGCATCGTCGCCACCTGCGCGGTCTGCCCGAGGCCGGGCAGCAGCCCCAGCGCGGCCGCGGCCAGGCCGATCAGCGCGACATAGGGCAGCCACGGCTTCGGCTGGTGCGTTGCTGTCACCGGGTCTTCAGGCCGCCGGCCAGCGATGTCCAGAATGAATAGTACGGTCGCTGTCACCAGCAGGATCAGTTCGGGCAGCAAGAAGATCAGGTCATTCAGGGTCAAGGGACTGCCTCCCCGGCTGGCGGATCAATCTGCCAGCCGATAATGCACTGCGTAGGGGCGGGTTTCTCCACGTCCATCGAGAGCTGACCGCGATTACGCCGCTGCCACATCAAAAAGCATTGCGTTAATCCCGGTAAACCCGCCCTTACTTTCCGACCAGGCCGGTCAACAGCGCCACGAAAGTGCCGTTGAAGAAGTTCAACAGCACGGCCGGGAACACGCCGATCAAGACCATGAAGAAGACCAGCGGCCAGAGGGTGATCTTCTCGAAGCGCGCCACGTCGGTCGGTTCGTGCCCTTCGGCGCCGGTCGCGGGGTCGGTCCAGTGCTCGATCTTGTGCGGGTCGTATTGCCCCAGGAACACGTACTGGACGATCTTCCACAGGATGTATGCCGCGGTCAACACGATGCCGAGCACGCCGATCGCCGCCCAAATGCTGACGATATCGAACGCGCCGCGGAAGACGAAGAACTCGCCCCAGAAGCCGGCCAGGCCGGGCAGCCCCAGCGAGGTGAACGCCGTCACCGCAAAGAGGCCATAATAATAAGGCAACTTGCTGCTCAGCCCGCCGAACATCTTCAGGTCACGCAGGTGCGCCCGCTCGTAGATCACGCCAACCAGGAAGAACAACGCCCCGGTGCTGATGCCGTGGTTGAACATGGTGAGCGCCGCGCCGTTCAGGGCCATCGCGCCGGAGTCCACCAACTCCTTCGACCCAACCGCCAACCCGGCCGCGCCCGCGCCCAACAGCACGTAGCCCATGTGACTGACGGATGAGTAAGCGATCAGCCGCTTGAGATCCCACTGCGCCAGCGACACCAGCGCGCCGTAGACGATGGAGATCACGCCCAGGATGACGACGACCATCCCGTAGGCCTTGAATGTATCGGGGAAGATCGGCAGGTTGATGCGCAGGATGCCGTACGCGCCCAGCTTCAACATAACGCCGGCCAGGATCACCGAGCCGGCGGTCGGCGCGGCGGTGTGAGCGTCGGGCAGCCAGGTGTGGAAGGGCCAGCTCGGCACCTTGATGGCGAAGGCGATGAAGAAGGCCCAGAACGCCAGGCTCGCCATCAAGAAATTGTCGGCAAACGGCTTGAGCTTGGCCGCCTCGACGATGTCGAACGTGCCGACCGACAGGTAAACGCCGATGATCGCCAGCAGCATCAACACCGACCCGGCCATCGTGTAGAGGAAGAACTTGATGGCTGAATACTGCGGCCGATCCTTCGGCTGGCCCCACACGCCGATGAGCAGGTACATCGGCACCAGGCCCAGCTCCCAGAAGACGTAAAAGAGCACCAGATCGAGCGAGACGAAGACGCCCGTCATGCCCGTCTCCAGGAGCAGGAAGAGAAAGAAGAACTCCCGCACCCGCGTCTTGATCGTCCGCGCCGAATACCAGAGGCCCAGGGTCGTCAGGAAGGTGGTCAGGAAGATCAGCGGCACGCTCAAGCCGTCCACGCCGAGGTGGTAGTGGACGTTGAGCGCCGTGATCCAGGGGACCTTGATCTCGAACTGGAAGCCGGCCGCCGCGGGATTGAAACCGGCCGCCAGCGCAATCGCCAGCCCCAGCGGCAGCAGGCTGATGGCGATCGCGCCGTTCTTGATCAGCCGCTCCTCGCGGGCTTTGTCCAGGCCCAGCCACTTGCCCCAGGGCAAAAGCGTGAGGATCGCGCCGAGTAGAGGCACGAAGGTGATGAAGGTAAGCAGTGAATTAGTCATGCAACTGTCCTCCAATAAGAGTCAGTGTCGGTGATTGGTAGATTGGTTGCTTGGTAAATTGGTAGAAACACGTCAGCTTTCAGGTTGAATAACCATCAGCAGATAGCCAGCACTGCGCCAGGCACCCAAGAATTCCTGGAAAGGTATGCTCTGCGGTCC
>CAZYHE010000612.1:0-816 GCA_964647225.1 uncultured Anaerolineales bacterium | reverse complement strand
AAACACGTCAGCCGTTCTTGGGGATAGTGCGGCACGTTCATATAGCACCTCAGCGTGGTTTGCCATTTGAGCAAGGCTTTGCGGCGGCTCTGCCTCGAGATCACCGGTCTGCGCATCTATCCGAAGATCACCGATCTTGCCAAGATAACCGCCCCGCGACAAGGCCAGGTGTACCGGCACACGCCACGCAAGATGCTCGCCGATGACCAACTCAGGGACGCCGGCATGAAGTTGATCCCCCAGGTTCATAATCAGGAAGCGGTTGGCGCGCTGCCGCGCGACTTCAGCCGAAATGTTGAAGTCGGCGCTGACTGCAAATTGGAACACCACTCGGCTGCCCACAGGGGGAGCCAGATCAGAGACGGTTACTGGGAAACTCATAGTGTTATTCTCGCTCGTTTCATCATATGGAACCATGTTAGCTCAGTTTGAACACCCGGTGGAAACTGACCTACCAAACCAGGCGTCTCACGGCTTGCCCAGCAGATCGCGCCGCAGGTCATCCACAGTGCCGTAGCTCGCCCGTCCCGCGCGGAATGCCTGAACGGTCGCTTGGGCATTGCGCGCGATCTCAGCACGGCGCTGCTCGATCAATCGTCGCCGTATGATGTCAACCAGCGTTACCTGGTCTTCCGGGGACAGTTTCTCCACAACGTCAAGGGCCTGTTGAAACGGCGTCGAAACGATCAGTTTCATTTTTTCGCCTCTATTCCGTCAGCGACACCCTTTGTCCTTCACGCCGCGCGATCTCGATGATGGCGCTGCTGTCGTCCACTTCGTACTGCCGCTCGCCGACGGGGCTCGGCTCGATCCGGC
>CAZYHE010000611.1:0-3285 GCA_964647225.1 uncultured Anaerolineales bacterium | reverse complement strand
CGGAAGCTCGAAGCGCGCGGCGGTGAGGCGCTGGCTGTCGAAGCTGCCGATGCGCTGGCCCCGGTAGGCCGGGCCGACCAGCCGGATGAACTGGACGGTCGAAGTCTCAATCTCGACGTGCGCGCCGTCGAAGCTGATCGAGCGGAATTCCGGCCCGCACGACGCGTAGAAGTTGCCGCGGCGGATGGCGTCCAGGATGGGCTGGGGGGCGCGTTCGGCCGCGTTGACGACGATCCAGCCGCCGTTCCAACCGGGATGTTCCGGCCGCAGGTGCGCGTCATCCACGGCCAGCGCCAACGTGCCGGGCCGGCGGGCCAGCATCGCGTTCCAGTAGGCCGCGGCCTCCCCCTTGCCGTTCAGCCAGCGGCAGACGTGGTTGTAGACCTCGACCCCATCGAAGGGCCAGCGCAACGCGTCATCGAACGAGTTGCCGGTCCACTGCGGATGCGCCAGGATTGTCAGGCCGCCCTGTTCGCGCACGGCCTGAAGCGCGGCCGGGAAGCCCATCTCACGGGTGATCCCCGTCACCTGGCCCAGACACGCGACGTGATACAGCGCGCCGGTCTCGTCGCGGCCGTCCAGCTCGATGCCATCGAGCCAGAGCGGGCCGTCGCTGGCCGGGAGTTGCGCCACGTCCGAAGCGACCCAATGGTCGGTAGCGAAGATAAAATCGAAGCCGGCCGACGCGTAGAGCGCATGGGCCTGATCGTAGGTCAGCCCGCCATCGGAGCGGGTGGTGTGCAGGTGGGCGTTGCCCTTGAACCAGCGGCCGCTCATGTCGTAGCGGAAACGGCGATCCTGTGTGTCTGTTGTCATCGTGTTTTGCTTTCTTGCATCATGGGTTTATAATTCGGTACGGAGGTAGGTGATATGACAGTCCTGGAAGCTGAGTTGGTAGATATTAGGGCGCGTCTGGCACGATTAGAAGCAGCGGTGTCTCAGTTGCCATTTCAACCATCCCAACGATCGCGCGCTGCGGCGCGACGAAAACGAGCGACACAGCCAACTTCAGTCGTGAATCAGCCGTTGTCAAATGAAGAACTCCTCGCGCAACTGAAGGCCGATGGGTTAATCGTTGACCCGCCGCCGATGGTGAGAGAAGCCGCCGCGCGATGGGAGGCGCTTTCGCCGGAAGAAAAGGCCGCTGTTCGTGACGCGCTTGACAACCTGCCGCCTGGCCCGATGGCGAGCGATATCATCATAGAGAATCGTCGTTAGCCACGCGCACCTTCACGCTGAATCCGCCCGCCACCGGCGCCTCGGACACCACGTACAGATACCCCCCGCCGCAGCCCGAATACATCGCGCCGGCATAGCGCGCCTGATAGTAACCTAAGATGCCCAGCAAGTCAACCGTGATGGTGGGATGGCGCACGGTGTGCGGCAGGAGCGCCGCCCAGCACGCCATGCACTCGTTCATGGACGCGCCGAGCGCCCGGCCGTCCATCGCCACGATCGCATCGTAACAGTCTTTGCCGCTCTGCCCCAACCGGCGGATCCACTCGGGGTCGAGGTTCTTGATGCCGAGCGGGCCATAGCCGGCCGGCCGCTGCGCCACGGGAACCATCCAGATGACGCGCTCCAGCCAACGCGCCACGGCCCCATCGTTGTTCGACTCGATGTGCGCGGGAAAGTAACCGCCTTCGTGATCGAAGCGATAGTCCAGCCGATTGACGCCGGGGTAGATCAGCCCGATCATGTCCTGCGAACCGGACGGCTCGGCCTGCCCCGCGTTCTCCGCGGCGTACAGCTCGCGCACCAGCGCCGCGGGATCGCGGTCGGGCAGGACGCCGCCCCACAGCTTCTCGGCCACGCGCCGCGTGCTCGTGCCCATGCCGCAGCGATCCATGAAGCGGACGGTCGGCTCCAGCCCCACCACGACCATCGAGCCGGGCGGGGCCGGGTTCAGTTGTGAGACAAACGGCTGGTCAATCCACCCACCGGCAAACGCCATGCGGTAAGGGATGCGGCCAATGATGTCAGTGATGTTCATCCGCTCCTTGTTTCCTTGTCTCCTTGTTTCCCTATCTACTTGTGCCCTCAACTCACCGTCCGCTTCCCCGCCTTGCGATCGGTGTATTGCCGCTCGATCCATGCGTAGGTCTTCGCCAGGCCGTCGGCCAGCGGCGTGTTCGGCTCCCAACCGAGCACTTCGTTGATGAAGGTATTGTCGCTGTTGCGGCCCGCGACCCCGCGCGGCGCGTCGAGTTGATAGTGGCGCGCCAGCTTCACCCCGGCGATCCCCTCGATGATGTCCACCAGCCGGTTGATCGAGACCAGCTCGGCCGAGCCGAGGTTGATCGGCGTGGCGATCAGCCGGTCGCAGTGCATGATCATGTCAATGCCCTGAACGCAATCGTCAATGTACATGAAACTGCGCGTCTGCGTGCCGTCGCCCCAGATGAAAAGCTCGTGCTTGCCGGTATCCACCGCCTGGATCACCTTGCGACACAGCGCGGCCGGGGCCTTCTCGCGGCCGCCGTCCCAGGTGCCATATGGCCCGTAGACGTTGTGGAAGCGGGCGATGTGCGTCTCCAGCCCGCGCTCCGCCCAATACTCCTGGCAGAACATCTCCGACATCAGCTTCTCCCAGCCGTAACCGCGCTCGGCCATCGCCGGGTATGCGTCCGACTCCTTGAGCGCCCGGACGTTGGGGTCCTGCTGGAGCGTGGTGTTGTACGCGCACGCCGACGACGAGAAGAAGAAACGCTGCGCGCCGGCCTTGTAGGCCGCCTCGAGCATGTGGGTGTTGACCAGAATGCTGCGCAGACACTCGACGCGGAAGTGCTCGATGAAGCCCATCCCGCCCATGTCGGCCGCCAGGTTGTAGACCTCGGTCGCGCCTTCGCAGGCGCGCACACAATTCTCGTACTCGCTCAAGTCCATGCAGAGCGACTCGACCCCCGGCACGCGCTGATACCATTCGGGCAGCGGTTTCTTGTCAATGGCCCGGATGCGGGTGAAACCCTGATCGTGGAAGCGCCGAGCCAGCGATCCGCCGATGAAGCCGCCCGCGCCGCCGATCACGATCAGCGCGTCTTTGGGCAAGGTTGTGGATGCAGTTGGATTTGTAGACATTGATATGTGCTCCGACTAGGTGGTTGGGACACAGATTCACACAGATCAACACAGATCAAGAACGATATCAGTGTTCATCTGTGTTCATCTGTGTTGATCTGTGTCCTCTATCGTTTCTTCGCACGGTGGATGCTACGCCACTTTCAGCACGAACGCCGCGCCGTGCGGCTTCTGCGCGGGCAATTTGACCTTCAGACCGGCGTTGTC
>CAZYHE010000610.1:0-3289 GCA_964647225.1 uncultured Anaerolineales bacterium | reverse complement strand
TCGCGCACCACCACCGCGCCCGCGCCCACCAGCGCGCCCCGGCCGATCGTGACGCCCGGCAAGAGGGTCGCGTTCGCGCCGATCTTGGCGCCGGCCAGGAGGCGCGGGCCGGCCAATGTCTCTTTGACATCGCGGCCGCGGGGATAGCGCGCGTTGGTGAAAACGACGCACGGCCCCACCCAAACATCATCCTCCAAGACTGAAAACTCCGGGATGAAGACGTTCGAGTGGATGCGCACCCGTGCGCCGAGGATCACGTGATGCTCGATGATCGAGTGCGACCCGATGCTCACGTCGTCGCCGATCTGGTTCGACTCGCGCAACAACGCGCCATGCCCCGTCTGAAAGCGTGCGCCGATCACATTGCCCGCGTAGATCACCGTGTGCGACCGGATCACCGCGGCCGGCCCGATGATCGTCGCCAGCGCCCCCGACTCCGCCCCGCGCGGCGGCTCCCCGATCACCACAAACGGCCCGATCACCGCCCCTTCACCAACAGAGACATTCGGATAGACGATGTACGGTTGATCAGACACGGCATCTCCCAAAGATTTGCAGCTTCAAATCGGCAACCACAAATTTACCAACCTACCAATCTACCAATCTACCAATCTACCAACCTACCATCGCGCCCTTCACCCCGCGCCACCCCAAATCCCATCCGTCATATCCACGGGCTGACCCGTACGCGCCGATTCGTAGATCGCCAGCACCAGCGCGACCGAGCGCCGCGCCTCGTAGCCATTCGTGCGCGGCGGCCGATCCTCGCGCACCGCGGCGATCATGTCCGCGATCACCGCGCTGTGGCTGGTGCCGTAGACCGACGCCGGGTCCAATTGGTCGCGGGTGAGCAACTCCTTCTCGTGCTCCAGTTCCCCTTCGACCTTCCAGATCGTCTTGCGGTTCAGCGCCGTGCCGCCCACCTTGACCGAGCCGCGCTCGCCGAATACCGCCACCGAGCCTTCCAGGTTCTCCGGATAGGTGATCGTGGAGCCTTCGATCGTGCCGAGCGCGCCGCTCTGGAAGCGGATCACGGCAATGCCCGTATCCTCCGCCTCCATCCGGTGGGCCAGCGTGGCGGTGTAGGCGAAGACGCTGGCCGGCGCGCCCATCAGCCATTGCAACGCGTCGATGTGGTGGATGGACTGATTCATCAGCGCGCCGCCGTCCATCGCCCAGGTGCCGTGCCATTCGTCCTCGTAGTATTCCTGCGGCCGATACCAACGCACGGTCGCGCTGCCGAGCAGGAGCCGGCCCAGCCGGCCGCTGTCTACCACCAGACGCAATTCCTGCATCGGCGGGTTGTAGCGATTCTGCAACACCACGCAGAGCTTGCGACCGGTCTCCCCGGCCACCCGGATCATCGCATCGGCATCGGGCAGCGCCAGCGCCATCGGCTTCTCGACGATCACATGCTTGCCGGCCTGCATCGCCTCGATCGCCATGGCCGCGTGCAGCCCGCTCGGCGTGCAGATGCTGACCACGTCAATATCATCGCGGTCCAGCAACCGGCGGTAGTCAGTGTAAGCCGTCGCGTGATACTCCTTTGCAAAACGCTCGGCGCGGGAGGCGCGCAGATCGGCCACCGCGACCAGGGTCGCGCCCTTCAGTTGCGCAAACGATTCCGCGTGCCGCGGGGCCACCCGGCCGCACCCGATCAACCCAAAACGTAATGTGTCTGTCATAATTCCCCTAAAACAAGGTAGCATAGCCCCTTGTGGGCGTCTTGGCGGGCACAAGGCCCTATGCTACGATTTATTCGGATAGGTGGTGGTTTGTGTGCATCAACCGCTCGAAATGCGCCACGTAGCGCCGCGCCAACTGCGGCCAGCCCAATTCAGTCTCGATCATGCGCCGGCCCGCCGCGCCCAGCCGGTCGCGCAAGCCCGGATCGGCTGCCAGCGCGGCCAACGCGCCGGCCAGCGCCGCGTCATCCGCCTCCGGCACGAGAAAGCCGTTATATCCATCGCGAATCGCCAGTTCGTTGCCGGCCGCGGTCGTGCCCACCACCGGCTTTGCACATGACATCGCATCTAACACGGTCACGTTCAGGCCGTCCGCCGGATGCGTCACCGAGGGCATCGCGAGCGCGTCGGCCATGTTGTAGTAGACGCCGATCTGGTCGGCCGGCACGTTGCCCACCCAATGGACGCGCTCGCCCAGGCCCAGTTCGCGACCCAACGCCTGCCATTCAGCCCACAGGTCGCCTTCCCCCACCAGGACGAGATGGATGGATTGCGGAGTGCGGATTGCGGATTGCGTATTTTCGATTTGCTGATTTTCCAACAGCGCCGCCGCGCGCAGCAGCCGATCAAAACCCTTTTTGTAGACCATCCGGCCGACCGCCAGGAAGACGATGGCCGATTCCGGGATGCCGAGCCGGGCGCGCAAATCGGCCGTGCCGCGGGGGTCGGGCCGGAGCGCCTGCGGATCCACCCCGTAGGCGATCAGGTCGAACCTGGCCGGGTCGGCGCCCAGGTCGTGGATCGCGACATCGCGCAGCGCGGTCGAGTTGGCCGTGATCAGCCCGGCGGTGTCGAACGCGAAGCGCGCCATCCGGCGGAAGAGCGGATTGGCCGCGGCCACGGTCGCGTCGGAGCCGGGGATCGAGACGACCAGCGGGATGCGCTGTCGCCGCGCAACGACCGCGGCGATGAAGCCGTTCGGCAGCGCCCAGTGCGCGTGGAGCACATCGGGCCGCTCCCGCGCCGCCCACCGCGTGACCGCCCTCATGCCGGCCAGGAACATGCCGGGCGCCAGCAGATAGGTGACGCCCCGCAACGCCACATCGGCGCGCATGGTGCGCATGTAACCGAGTTGATGCCAACTCGCCACGGGCGCGTAGCGATACAGCGCAAAGGCGACGCGATGATCGGCCAGTCGCCGACCAAAGGCCGGATCCCACGGCGCGAGGATCGTGACCCCGTGGCCTTGCGCGACCAACTCCTCGCTCAACGCCTCCACGAACCGCCCCGAAAAATCGCCCCGAAAGCGCGGATAGTTGTGGGTCAACACCCCAATCTTCATGCCCCACTCCCTGAGCCTGTCGAAGGGCCAGAACTTACCTCGCGCCCTGAGCTTGCCGAAGGGCCTGCCCCCTGCCCCCTGGCGATGGCCCGCTCCAGCTCGCCCAACCGCTCCCCCTGCGTGACGATCAGTTCGGCCAGGAAGCCGATCAGGAAGAGCAACAGCCCGGCGATCGCCAGGCCGCCGGCCGTCCAAAACAGCGGCCGGATTTGCGTCTGGGCAATCAGCCAGAACGTGAGGAGGCCGGCATAGATCGCGCCGC
>CAZYHE010000609.1:0-3291 GCA_964647225.1 uncultured Anaerolineales bacterium | reverse complement strand
TAGCAGTCCTTCTTGGTCTCATCGCATGGCTTAGCGCCCTTGGTCGGGAAGTAGGCGTTGTCAATGATCGCGAACTTGACGTTCGGATACTGCACGGCTTTGACGGCCGTGGCGTCGCCCATCAGGAAGCCGACGGTGACGATCACGTCGTACTTCTCGGTGGCGAACTGGTCAATGTTCTTCTCGTAATCGGTCGGCTGCTTCGACTCGATAAACTTGGCGTCCCAGCCGAATTCCTTGGCGGCCTTCTGCACGCCAGCCCAGGCGGACTGATTGAACGACTTGTCGTTCACGCCGCCCATGTCGGTCACCAGGCCGATCTTCTTCTTGCCGCCGGCGCCGCCCGACGGCGCGGTGCAGGCCGCCGCCACCAGAGACACGAGAACCAACAACGTGAGGACGATGAGGATACGGTTACGCATGATTGGAGCCTCCTCCTGTGGAATAGATGTGGGCGAGAATAATCACCAGGTGAATAGTTCGTTCAGCAAGCCGGCCGATGCGTCGCGGTGCTCGCCCTTGATCACCGAATGCGCCTGCCGTTTATCCAACCATCACCTCCTTCTCTTCCCAGAAAACCAAGCCTTCAGCCGCAAACTCAGGGTTGCCGTGGGGTCAGAGTCGGATAGCTTCTGCTACACGCGCATTATACCGCAGGCCGATGTACGCTGCAAAATCGCCGTTGCCCGACAGCAACAGATTGGCCGCGCGATGTAACCCGGGCCGGCGCCGTGCATCGAAAGGTCAAGATGGGCGATTGTCTTGCCTATCTTCTCACGAGGAGGAATCCATGCCGTTGTTGAATGAAGCGATCCGCAAAGAGGTTCGGGCAGCGCTGTCCGACGTGAAGCAGCCTGTCACGCTTAAGATCTTCACGCAGACGTTCGAGTGCCAGTACTGCAAGGAGACGCGCGAACTGGTCGAGGAGGTCGCCGCGCTTTCCGACAAGCTCTCGTCCGAGGTCTACGACTTCGTCAAGGACAGCCAGGTGGCCCAGAGCTTCGGGATTGACAAAGTGCCGGCCGTTGCCGTCATCGGCAAGAAGGACTACGGGGTGCGAATCTATGGCATCCCGGCCGGCTACGAGTTCGGCGCCCTGATCGAGGACATCAAGATGGTATCGCAGGGCGATTCGGGGCTGGCGCCCGAAACCCGCGCCACGGTGGCGAAGCTCACCAAGCCGATCCGCATCCAGGTGTTCAGCACCCCCACCTGACCGCACTGCCCGCGAGCCGTGGTGCTCGCCCATCAACTGGCGATCGAGAGCGACCTGATCACCGCCGACATGGTCGAGGTGACGGAATTCCCCCATTTGGGGCAGAAATACGATGTCATGGGCGTGCCGCGCACCGTGATTGACGAGACGATCCACATCGAGGGCGCCGTGCCCGAGCCGTGGCTGATGAAGGAATTCGCCAAGGTACTCGCGAAAGAGTAGCTTCCGACCGAGCCAGTTCGGAACAGCTACCCGCCGCCCGGCCTGTCGCGCGCGACAGGCCGGGCATTTGACGCAACCACCGGCCTGAGCTATATTTATATCTATGTAACGATTGCATGATTCAAGCAGGAGGACAGAGTGAGCAAACCAGAGGGGGCACAACCAGCGACCAAGGGGCTGGCCGGCATCGTAGTTGGCGACACCAGTGTCAGTTTTGTGGACGGCGCCCAGGGCATCCTGGAGTATCGGGGCTATGACATCCGTGTGTTGGACAAGAACAGCACGTTTGAGGAAGTAGCATACCTGCTGTGGAACGGCCACCTGCCGGCCACCCAGGCGCTACAAGCCATGAAAGCGCAGGCGCGGGCGTGCCGATTCCTGCCACCCGAAGTAATCACTTTACTGCGGAACATGCCGAAGAATGCCGACCCGATGGCGGTGATGCGTTCGGCGGTGTCTGTCCTGGCGCATTACGACCCGGAGTCGGAGGAAAACTCGCCGGCTGCGCACCAACACAAGGCCTGCCGCCTGTTGGGGCAAATTTCGGGCGTGGTTGCGGCCTACGAGCGGATTCGCTGCGGGGAAGAGCCGATCAAGCCGCGCATGGATCTGGATCACGCCGCCAACTTCCTCTGGATGCTCACCGGCGAAGATCCCGAAGCGTTGGCCGCCAAGGCGCTCGACCAATATCTGGTGTTGCTGGCCGAACACGAGTTGAACGCCTCGACCTTCACGGCGCGGGTGATCTCTTCCACCGGTTCGGAATTGCATTCAGCCATCACCGGCGCGCTGGGCGCGCTGAAAGGCCCGGCGCATGGCGCGGCGGTGCAAGAAGCGATGGTGCAATTCCTGGATATCGGTACGCCCGATAACGTCGAGGCTTGGTTCGAGAAGGGACGCGCCGAGGGGCGGCGGGTGATGGGCATCGGCCATCGCGTCTACAAGGTGCGCGACCCACGCGCCGGCCCGCTGATGAAGAACGTCGAGATGATGGTGAACGCGACCGGCGATCGGCAGTGGTTCGACATCGCCAGCAAGCTGGAAGCTGTCGCGACGCAAGACGAGTACTTCAAGAGCCGCAACCTGAGCGCCAACGTGGACTTTTACTCGGCGCCGCTGCTCTACTCCATCGGCATCCCCGTGGACGCCTTCACCTGCATGTTCGCCATGAGCCGCATCGTCGGCTGGACGGCCCACGTCTACGAGCAGCAGAGCGACAACCGCCTGATCCGGCCGCTGGGAAATTATACCGGGCAACATCAGTTGCCGTGGGTGGCGCTGGAACAGCGCCAGTAGGACCGCGCGTCGATCGTGTTATTCGCCTGGGAGCGAGGAAAAATCCTCGCTCCTTTTTTGCGCCCGTGTGCAGTGACATCCACAGTCAGACGCCGCCGATGCTTTGCTGTTTCGGCTCTCTATGTGGAGACTTGGAGACTTTGACAGCCGTCGTTATTGGCGCTATGATTCAGTCAGTAAGCCAATACCTTGAGGTGACACACGTGAGTGTATCAATTCCTGCCAAGACCAAGATTTCTCAGGCCCTCGACGGGCTTGAACCAGAGCAGTTGATACAACTCTGGGAATTCATTCAGCAGTTGAGGCAGCAGCCAGTTGCACCGATCTACCAGATCCATGAGCACGCGGTCTCAACCGGCATAAAGGATCTGGCAAACCAGCACGACCACTACCTCTACGGCTCGGAGAAGCGCGGTGCCTGAGACAGTCTTTTGGGATACCGCGGCTTTCGTGGCGCTCGGCAACCGCGATGATGAATTGCACGGCGCGGCTATCGCAGTGAAAGGTGCGTCGCGCATTCACTTCGGATCACCACTTCAGGCAGGCTGGCTTCGAGA
>CAZYHE010000608.1:0-3294 GCA_964647225.1 uncultured Anaerolineales bacterium | reverse complement strand
GGATGTGCCGGATGTGTTGAAAAAGCTGCTTTGATAGTCGCTTCAGTTATGTTAGGATAAGGCCGATTCGGGAGTGATGGAAACCGATGCTGCAAACGATGACTGAGGAATTCCGTGCCGAACGGGAGGTGCGCTTTCAGGTGGTGGATCGCATCCGCAGCCGGCTGCCGGACTTGCCACCCGAAGAGATCACCCTGGATGTGGCCCAAGCGATTGCGGCGGCGAGAGCCGATGTCGCAGATGAGGCCCCTAATGCCTGAGTTGCGTGTGTCGCCGCCCCAGACCTCTCCAGAATCTACTCCGCAATACTGGCAGCGTGTGCTGCGCGAAGAACGTGGCGATTATCCCCGCTCTTTGAATGGCGAATTCTTGGATGGGTTGACCTGTGATCGCTACTTCGCGCCCTCCGCTGCGGAGCAAGATGCGTTTTGGGACAACATTTTCCTGGCGCACGCGTGGAAGATCGAGGATTTTGAGGAAGTAGATGCCCTACCTGACACCGGTTTGGCTGTTGGATGAGTAAGTTAACAATGCCTGAGTTTCCGCTGTATCCTACCTCTCTCGACCCCTTCTTCTCCCCCAACGGCATCGCCGTGATCGGCGCGTCGCGCGACCCGGACAAGCTCGGCTATGCGGTCATGCGCAACCTGACCCAGGCCGGGGGCGGTTATCGCGGCCCGATCTATCCCGTCAACCCCAGGGCCGATGAGGTCATGGGGCTGCGGTGCTACCCCGACATCCGCGCGGTGCCCGACCCGGTGGAGCTGGCGGTGCTGATCATCCCGGCGGCGCTGGCGCCCCGCATCATCGAAAGCTGCGGCCAGCGCGGGATCAAGGCCGCGGTGGTCATCACCGGCGGCTTTCGGGAGGTGGGGCCGGCGGGCGCGCAACTCGAAGCGGCGCTGGTCGAAAATGCGCGGCGCTACGGCATGCGCATTATGGGGCCAAACTGCATCGGCGTGGTTGACACCGCCACGCCCATCAACACCACCATCGTGCCCGGCATGCCCCCGGCCGGCCACATCGCGTTCATGTCTCAGTCGGGCGCGCTGTGCGGCAGCATCATTGATTGGACGATCGGCAACCGGATCGGCTTCAGCCGCCTGTTGAGCATCGGCAACGAGGCCGACATCAACGAGACCGATCTGCTCCCCTTCCTGGCCGCCGATGACAACAGCCGGGTCATCGCCCTCTACCTGGAAGATATCAAGGGCGGGCCGGCGTTCGTGGCCGCGCTGCGAGATGCCGCCGCGCGCAAGCCCGTCCTGGCGCTCAAAACGGGGCGGACCGACAGCGGCCGGGTGGCGACCGCCTCGCACACGGGCGCGCTGGCCGGCGTCCACGCCGCGTTTCGCGCGGCCTGCAAGCAAACCGGCGTGGTCGAGGTCGAGCGCGAGCAGGCGCTCTTCAACGGCGCGGTCGCCTTGGCCTATCAACCGCTGCCCACAGGCAACCGGATCGCCATCGTCACGAACGCGGGCGGGCCGGCGGCCGTGGCGGCCGACGCGTTCGAGGCGGCCGGCCTGCGCCTGGCGCGCACCAGCCCCGCGACGCAGGCCGCGCTGCGCGGATTCCTCCACCCCGACGCGCAAGTCGGCGGGCCGGTGGATATGCTCGGCGGCGCGGATGCCGCGCAATTTCAGTCTGCCGTGGCGGCCGTCCTGGCCGATCCCACGGTGGATGGGGTGCTGGCGATGCTGGTCCCCCAAGTGCTCAGCAAACCGCTTGCCATCGTTGCGGCGCTCGATGCCGCGGCCCGCTCGCAGGCGCAACCCGCCAAGCCGCTGCTCGCCTGTCTGATGGGCAAAGCCAGCGTGGAAGCCGCGCACGCGGCCGCGCACGCCGTCGAACTGCCCCCCTACACCTTCCCGGAGGATGCGGTCGAGGCGTTCAGCATCTTGTGCCGGCGGGCGCAGTGGGTGAAGCGAAGCAGCGAAACGGTGGATCAGCGAATTGGCGAGACGGGGGCGGCGCGGAAACTGACGGCATCTGTCGCGCTTGCGGCCGCGCAGGTGGCGGGCCGCAAGGCGCTTGATCCCACCGCGGCGCGTGACTTGCTCACGGCCTACGACATCACGACGCCGCGGGAGGCGCTGGCGACTACGTCCGAAGAAGCCGCCGGCCTCGCCGCGCAGATCGGTTTTCCCGTCGCCATGAAGCTGGTCAGCCCCGACATCTTGCACAAGACCGAGGTCGGCGGCGTGATCCTGAACGTCGCTGATGCGCGGGCGGCGCGCGCCGCGTTCACCACCCTGATCGAACGCGCCCACGCGGCGCAGCCATCCGCGCGCGTCCACGGGGTGCAGATCCAGCAGATGGTGCGCGGCGGCCAGGAGGTGATCGTCGGTGTCAAGCGCGACCCCACCTTCGGCCCGCTGGTGATGTTCGGGTTGGGCGGCATCTACGTGGAGATCCTGGCCGATGTCAGCTTTCGGCTGGCCCCGCTGACCGCGGCGGACGCGGGGGAGATGCTGGCGGAGGTGCGCTCGGCGAAGCTGCTGGCGGGCGTGCGCGGCGCGCCCCCGGCCGACCGGGCCGCACTCGTGGAGGCCATCGTGCGCATCGGCCAGCTTGCCGCCGACCACCCCCAGATCGCCGAACTGGACATCAACCCGCTGCTGGTCCTGGGAGAAGGGCAAGGTGTGGTGGCCGTGGACGCCCGGATCATCCTGGAGTAGCCCGCTATGCCCGATCCAACCGACTTGATCGCCCTGCTCCAGCGAGTTGAACACTTCAAGCTCCTGACCGAAGCCGATCTGCGCGCCATCGTTGCCGCGGGGCGAGTGCGCCGGTTCGCGGCCGATGAGGTCCTTTTCGGCGAGGGCGGGCCGTGCGCGGGGATGTTCGTGTTGCTGCGGGGCCGCATCCATCTGCGTAAGGTCGGGCCGGGCGGCCAGGAATCTATCCTGGCGGTCATCGAGCCGATCATCATGTTCAACGAAGTGCCGGTGTTGGACGGCGGCCCGAACCTGGCGACGGCCGTCGCCGTGACCGAGAGCCTGGCCTGGCAGATTGGCTGCGAAAATTTTCAGGCGCTCCTCAGCCGCTATCCGCAGATCGGCTTGGGCTTGCTCCAAGTGCTCGCGCGGCGCAACCGCATCCTGGTATCGCAGTATGAGGACATCTCCTTTCGCTCGGTGCAGGCGCGCGCCGCGAAACTGCTCCTCGATCTGAGCGAGGCCGGGCAGCGCCCGATTGATCGCCGTGTCTACCCCAACCAGCAGATGGCCGCGCGCATTGCCACGGTCCCGGAAGCCTTCAGCCGCGCCCTGAACACCTTCAAACGCCACGGTT
>CAZYHE010000607.1:1520-3297 GCA_964647225.1 uncultured Anaerolineales bacterium | reverse complement strand
GAGAACAAGTGGTGGCTTTTCATGGGATCACCTCCGTGGTAGAAAGAACGCACAACGACGCAACTCGACCGTGATTGTTCTTATTGTAGCAGATTGTTACGGCGGAATCAAGCCCCTGTTTGCATGAGTGCAGCGCGTATGGCCCAGACTTTCGACATGGACAGGCGACCATGATCCTCCAGACGTTGACCGGCTCCTGGCAGTTCCGCGCTGTGGGCAGTGAGGAATGGCTGCCCGCGACCGTGCCCGGCGGGGGCTACACCGACCTGCTGGCGGCCGGCCGCATCCCCGACCCGTTCGCGGGCGAGAACGAGGCGGCCGTGGGGTGGGTGGCCGAGCAGGATTGGGAGTATCGCCGCGAGTTCACCGTGGCTGCCGAACTGTTGGCCCACGATCGGGTCGCGCTGGTCTGCGCGGGGCTGGACACGCTGGCCGAGTTGACGTTGAACGGTCATGTGCTGGGCGTCGCCGACAACATGTTCCGGGCGTATCGGTGGGAGGTCAAGCCACTGCTGTGCGCGGGCGCGAACACTCTCACGATCCTCTTTCGTGCTCCGCTGGCATATGTCAAGGGACGACAACAGGCGCGCCCGCTGCCGGCGACGCTGGCCCACGGCGCGGCGCACCTGCGGAAGGCGCAGTGCCACTTCGGCTGGGACTGGGGGCCGGTGCTGCCCACGAGTGGGGTCTGGCGCGAGATCGCCCTGGAAGGCGCGTCGGCGGCCCGGCTGGCCGATGTCCGCCTGCGCCAGCATCACGCCGCGGGGCAGGTCGAGATCGAGGCCGCCGTCACGCTCGAACGCCTTTCGGACGCGCCTTGCGAGCTGAGCATCACCGTCTTCGAGCCTGCGGGCGGCGTGGCCGGGCAGTTCATCGCGTTCCCCGCGGTCGAGCAGGTCTCGGCCCGCATCCCCATCCCCGCGCCGCAGCTTTGGTGGCCGGCGGGTTACGGTGAGCAGCCGTTGTACCGGGTCGAGGTGCAGGTTAAGGCGGAGGTTAAGGCCGGCGATGCATCCGCAACCTCTGTCTTAGCCTCAGCCTCCTACACCATCGGCTTGCGCACGATCGAACTGCGTCGGGAGCAGGATGCGTGGGGCGAGAGTTTCACCTTCGTGGTCAACGGCGCGCCGATCTTCGCCCGCGGCGCGAACTGGATCCCGGCCGACGCGTTCCCGGCCCGCGTCACCGATGCGCGCCTGGCGCAATTTATCGGGAGCGCGGCCGCGGCGCACATGAATATGCTGCGCGTCTGGGGCGGCGGCTATTACGAGAGCGACGCGTTCTATGATCTGTGCGACCGCCACGGGATCCTGGTGTGGCAGGACTTCATGTTCGCGTGCGCGGTCTATCCGCTGGATGAACCCGCGTTCATCGAGAATGTGCGCGCCGAGGTCAGCCAGACGGTGCGCCGGCTGCGCCATCACGCGTGCCTGGCACTCTGGTGCGGCAACAACGAGATCGAGATGCTGTGGGACACCTTCTGGCTGCAAAACCCCGGCATCGGTCGCCTGGCCGCCATCCATGCGGATTTCTTCCGCCGCCAGTTGCCGGAGTGGGTGCGCGGCGAGGACGACGAGCACGCGTATTGGCCCGGCTCGCCATCTTCAGCCGTCGCCAGATCAGATGTCCATGTCGGGGACACCGCTTCGACCGGAGACACTGCCTTGACAAGTCAAGGCCTCCGGAGTGCCGAACTCGTTCGGCGGCTGTGCGGAACAAATCCGAATGCTGACGCCCGCGGCGACACGCACATCTGGCACGTCTGGCACGGACTGCG
>CAZYHE010000607.1:0-1510 GCA_964647225.1 uncultured Anaerolineales bacterium | reverse complement strand
AGCACGCCTATTGGCCCGGCTCGCCGTCTTCTGGAAGCTCTCAGGCACGCGCCGATGACGAGGGAGCGACGGGCGCCTGGCCGGCAGCCGGACTCGCGTCGTCAGGCAGAGCAGTGCGCGAGCACGAGCAACCGGCTGAAGCCTCGAGGCCGGCGCTGAGGCACGTGATCATGGGGGCCGACCCCAACAGCGACGCCCGCGGCGACACGCACATCTGGCACGTCTGGCACGGACTGCGACCGCTCGCGTACTACCGGAGCCGCTTCACCCGGTTTTGCAGCGAGTTCGGCCTCGAATCGCTGCCGGCGCTGGCGACGATCGCCGCGTTCGCCGGCCCCGAAGACCACGACCTGGCATCGAACAGCTTCCGTCACCGCCAACGCTCGGCCGGCGGCAACGCGAAGATGCTCTACTACCTGACCGACCACTTCCGGCGGCCGCGCCACTTCGCCGATCTGGCCTACCTGACCCAGATCGTGCAGGCCGAAGCCGTGCGCATCGGCGTGGAACATTGGCGACGCCAGCGCGGGCGCTGCATGGGCGCGCTCTATTGGCAGTTCAACGATTGCTGGCCGGCCATCTCCTGGTCGAGCGTGGACTATTTCGGCCGCTGGAAGGCGCTGAATTATGCGGCGCGGCGCTTCAACGCGCCGGTGGCGCTCTCGCTGGCCGTGGACGGCGGGCAAGTGGCGGTCAGCCTGGCGAACGAGACGCGCGCGGCCTGGCGGGGGCTGGTGCGCTGGTCGCTGGAGACGCTGGCCGGGGAGGTGATCGAGGCGGGCGAGGAGCCGGTCGCGGCCGATCCGCTGGCCGTGCGGCCGCTGCGCGCCTTCGATTTCCGGTCGCGGCTGCGGGAGCGCGGGCGGGCGAACGTGGTTTTCGTGGCCGAACTGTGGAAGGGGGATGCGCGCATCGCGTGCCAGGTCGCGCCGTTCGTCCCCGACCGGGTGTTGGCGCTGCCCGACCCACGGCTTGCGGTCGAGGTCGCGGCCGGCCCGCAGGGGGATGAGGTCGTGATCGCTGTGCGCAGCCGGGCGCTGGCGCGCTTCGTCGAACTGTCGCTCCCCGGCGCGGAGGTCGTCTTCAGCGACAACTACTTCGACCTGCCCGCCCGCCGCGCCGCGCAGATCACGTGCCCGCTGCCCGCCGGCTGGACGGTCGAGCGTGTGGCCGCAGCCTTGCGGCTGCGCTCGCTGGCCGACGTGCAAGGGGCCGGCCCGGCCTGGCGCGACCGCGCCATGCATCACCTGGCCGGGCTGCAACCGCGGAATCTGCTGATGCGGCTGTTCTTCGCGCTTTTTCGGTGAACCGGCCACGTGGGCGACCGCAAGGGATCGCCCCGACACATAAAGGAGGATTTCATGGAAGTATTCAGCCAACAAGGCCGCGCGCTCGTCTGGACGCGCGACCACGAGACGGTGCGCATCGAGCCGTGGGGCCGCGACAGCCTGCGCGTGCGCGCCACGATCGGGCCGGCGATCCGCGATGATCTGCCCGGCGCGCTGCTGCC
>CAZYHE010000606.1:0-3298 GCA_964647225.1 uncultured Anaerolineales bacterium | reverse complement strand
GTTCCTGTTGGGCTTCCTGCTCGTGCTTGCCCTGGCGACTTCGACCACCAAACGCAGCGCGATCAGTTGACAGGAGCCGCAATCTGGCTACAATTCACGTCAACGCATTAGCGATCTCGAGCAAGACTATATCGAGTGGAGCAGTCTGGAAGGATATGACTGAGTTGACCATGAAGCAAGCGTAAGCACGCGCGTCACCCATCATACGCACTACGCAATACGCACTATAAGGAGACCACACCCATGCCACGACCTATCACCCTCTTCACCGGCCAATGGGCCGACCTGACCTTCGACACCGTCTGCGCCAAGGCGAAGGCTTTCGGTTACGATGGCGTCGAAATCGCCTGCTGGGGCGACCACTTCGAAGTGGACAAAGCCCTCGAGAGCGACGCGTACATCCGCGGCCGCTGGGACATCCTGAACAAGCACGGCCTGAAGTGCTTCGCCATCAGCGCGCACCTGGTGGGCCAGGCCGTGTGCGACCGGATTGACGAGCGCCACAAGAGCATCCTCCCGGAGCGCCTCTGGGGCGATGGCAAAGAAGATGGCGTGCGCGCCCGCGCCGCCGAGGAAATCAAGAACACCGCCCGCGCCGCGGCCAAGATGGGGCTGAAGGTCGTCCCCGGCTTCACCGGCTCGCCGATCTGGCACATGCTCTATTCCTTCCCGCCCAACCCGGGCGACTTCCTGGAGAAGGGCCTGCAACTCTTCGCCGACACGTGGACGCCGATCCTCGATGTCTTCCAGGCCGAAGGGGTCAAGTTCGGGCTGGAGGTACACCCGACCGAGATCGCGTTCGACATCGCCAGCGCCGAGGCCGCGCTCAACGCGGTCAAACGCCACCCGGCGTTCGGCTTCAACTATGATCCCAGCCACTTCGGCTACCAGGGCGTGGATTATGTCGCGTTCATCCGCAAATTCGCCGACCGCATCTTCCACGTCCACATGAAGGACGTCTGGTGGTCGTCCAAGCCGACCGAGGCCGGCGTCTTCGGCGGGCATCTCAACTTCGGCGACCCCCGTCGCTTCTGGGATTTCCGCTCGCTCGGCCGCGGCTCGATCAACTTCGAGGAGATCATCCGCGCGCTGAACGACATCGGCTACTGGGGGCCGCTCTCGGTCGAGTGGGAAGACGGCAAGATGGATCGCGAGCACGGCGCCACCGAAGCCGCCGCGTTCCTGCGCAAGCTGGACTTCGCACCGTCGGCGATCGCGTTTGACGCGGCCTTCGAGAAAAAATAATACGTATTTCGTATTGCGTATTACGTATTCCGTGCCGTTCACTTGGCGGCAATACGCACTACGCAACACGCAACACGCAACACGGAGCACACACATGAGCGAACAATCCTTCACCGCCATGGCCGGCCCGAAGGCCACGGGCGAAGCGCCGGAGATCGGCATCGGCATGTTGGGCTACGCCTTCATGGGCAAGGCGCACAGCAACGCGTACAAAAAGATCCCCTACATGATGTACCCGCCGCCGGCCATCCCGAAGCTGGTGGCGCTTGCCGGCCGCAATGTCGAAGCGGCCCAGGAAGCCGCCAAACGTTACGGGTATGAAAAGGTCTACGGTGACTGGCGCGCCCTGCTCGCCGACCCGGCCGTGCAGCTTTTCGACAACGGCGGGCCGAACGACGCGCACGCGGAGCCATGTATCGTGGCCGCGCAGGCCGGCAAGCACCTCTTCTGCGAGAAGCCGCTGGCGCGCAGCGCGGAAGAAGCCAAGGCGATGTGGGACGCCGCGCAGAAAGCCGGCGTCAAGCACATGGTGGCGCACAACTACCGCTTCGTGCCGGCCATCCGCCAGGCCTACGAACTGATCCAAAGCGGCGCGCTGGGCCGCATCTACCACTTCCGCGCGGTCTACCTGCAAGAGTGGATCATGCCGCACTACGGCACGCCGTACATCTGGCGCGTGGACAAGCAAGCCGCGGGCAGCGGCGCGCTCGGCGACCTCGGCTCGCACATCATTGACCTGGCGCGCTTCCTCTGCGGCGAGGTCACGAGCGTCGGCGCGCTGACCCGCACCTTCATCTCCGAGCGGCCCAAGGACGACGGCACGATGGGCAAGGTCGAGGTGGACGACGCGTTCGTGTCAACCGTCGCGTTCGCCAACGGCGCCATCGGCACGCTGGAGGCATCCCGTTTCGCGGCCGGCCGCAAGAACTACGAGGTGCTGGAGATCAACGGCGAGAAGGGTTCCATCCAGTTCAACATGGAGAAGATGAACGAACTCCAGGTCTTCTGGGTGGGCGAGCAGCCGAAGGAGACCCAGGGCTTCCACGAGGTGCTCGTCACCGAAGGCTACCATCCCTGGATCGGCAACTGGTGGCCCCACGGCCACATCATCGGCTGGGAACACTCCTTCGTCCACGAGATCACCCACCTGCTGGATTGCATCGTCAACGACAAGGCGATCGCGCCCTACGGCGCGACCTTCGAGGACGGCTATCGCAACGCGTGCATCTGCGACGCGATCCTGGAATCCGCCGCGACGAAGCGCCAGGTAGACGTGCAGTACTAACCAACGGCGCAAGCCCAACGACCGATGACCGCGGGCGGCCGCCTGCAAATCGCAGCCGGCCGCCCGTCTCCTGATCCCTGACACACCTGACTCCTGACACCTGCCCATGATCCTTCCTGATTGGACCTTCTGGCTGGCGTTGGCCGTGATGCTGATCGGTCTCGCTGGCGTCATCCTGCCCGGCCTACCGGGGCTGGGCCTCATCTGGCTGGCCGCGCTGATCTACGCGCTGGCCGAACGCTTTGCGACGGTCGGCCCGCTGACCCTGATCGCCCTGACCGCGCTGGCCGCGCTCGGCATGATCGCCGACACCCTGCTGGGCCAGGCGCTGGGCAAAGCGGCCGGCGCAAGCTGGCAGGCGCTGCTGGCCGGCATGATCGGCGGTGCGCTCGGCTTCGGCGCGGGCCTGTTCATCGCGGGGATCGGCGCGCTGCCCGGCGGGCTGATCGGCACGCTGGCGGGCATCCTGCTCGTCGAATACCGGCGGCGCGGCGACCTGTGGGGCGCGACCAAAGTGGGCGCGGGGTGGCTGGCCGGCTGCGTGGTCGGCCGGGGGCTGCAATTCGTGATTGCCCTGGCGATGATCCTACTCTTCGCCTGGCAGGCGGGCTGGCGGGGGGTGGGATGAAAGTGCTGGTCGGCTCGCGCAATCCAACCAAGATCGCCGCGGTGGAAGATGTGTTTGGCCGCTGCTTTGGCGCGGTCGAGGTGCTCGGCTTCGAGACGCCGTCCGGGGTGGCCGGGCAGCCGGTGGGGCTGGACGAGACC
>CAZYHE010000605.1:0-3300 GCA_964647225.1 uncultured Anaerolineales bacterium | reverse complement strand
CCCAGCCAGATCGTGTGCTGCGTCGCCCAATCTGCATTGGGGCAAGGGGCCAACTCCGGCAGGCCATCATCAGCCAGCGGCCAGGCTCGCCCGCCAAACCGTGCGGCATCTGCCGCGGCGCGGCGGATCGCGCCGTTGTGGTTGAGCGGCATGAGATACCCCACGCTCGCGGTTTCGATCCCTTCCGCGCGCAGCGCAGCCACGAACTCATCGCGCGACCGGCCGCCGAACGCCGCCGGATTGTAGCGGCAGATGAACAGGTGATGCGCATGCGCCGTCGCCCGCGCATCGAAGGGCAACGGCGTGATCCCCGCCACCGCCGAGAGCGCCTCCGCCAGGTAGCGCGCGTTGGCGTCGCGGCGCGCGGCGTGTTCGGGGAGGCGTTCGAGCTGGGCGAGCAGCACGGCCGCCTGCCACTCGCTCATGCGCAGGTTCCCGCCGATGATCTCGTGCTGATACCACGCGCCCTTGCGCACGCGACCCACGTTGTGCAGCGACCAGCACAACTCGCCGAGCGCCGCGTCGTTCGTGATGACGATGCCGCCCTCGCCCGCAGAGACGTTCTTGCTGGACTGAAAACTGAACGTGCCCAGGTCGCCGATGGCGCCCACCTTGCGGCCGCGCCACTCCGCGCCCCACGCCTGGCACGCATCTTCGAGCACGCGCAGGCCATGCCGCTGCGCCACCGCCATGATCGCGTCCATGTCCGCGGGCCGGCCCGCCAGATGTACCGGCACGATCGCTTTGGTGCGCGGGGTGAGCGCGGCTTCGATCCGCGCGGGGTCGAGGTTGTAGGTCTCCAGGTCAATATCCACGAAGACCGGCGTCGCGCCCTGTTGGATCGCCGCGCTGGCGGTCGCAATGAAGGTGTAGGGCGTGGTGATCACCTCATCGCCGGGGCCGACGCCGAGCGCGTTCAGCGCCATCTGGAGCGCCAAAGTGCCGTTCGGCACACAGACGCCGAAACGGGCGCCCTGGAACTCAGCGAAACGCTGCGCGAACTGGGCGACCTTCGCGCCGCCGATGCCCCACTGGCCGGAGCGCAGCACCTCCAGCAGGTTGCGCTCCTCGCGCTCGTCGTAGATGGGCCAGGCGGGGAAGGGGGTAGTGCGGGTGGGGGTTCCGCCGTTGATAGCGAGTTGATGGGACATAGTTCGATATCCTTCTTGAGCGCACGAATAGCCAATCTAGGCACCGAAGAAGAGCAAGGTTCCTATCTGGCATCCTGACTTCATACATGGGTTGGAACAGCTTGAGCCCAACCTTAGATGAAGTGACAGGGGCACAGATGCGTCAGTCACTCATCCCACTGAAACGGGAGTGGGGAAACGGGGATTCTCTGTACACGCCATGAGGCTTTATACTTAAGTCGCGCGAAGCTCAATCGGACACGAAACTCCTCCCCAAGCGTAGGGGCGTTGCGTCCCGCCAACCAGATCGTATCATCAGCGGCAGGATTGTATTTTTCTTGCAACATTCCGTTGGGCAAAGCCGCCACTGTGATATGCTTCAACTGGTGTCCAGTATCGTCGTCATCATAATTGTACTTAACGAAAAGCGTGGTCGTTATGTATGGCTCACCCTTGAGCAGCAAGACCGACGGCAGTTTTCCGGGTTCACTGATTTCCTGGCCGGCTCGAACTTGTCTTACCGTCAGTGATAACTGAGAGGTCTGAAGCGTTGCGGAGCCTTTGCCACTCACTTTTTCAGCTTTTGAATCTACAAACAACGCTTGTTTGATAGTGTACTCGGGATGAAAGAGATAGCGAGCACGCTTGTAGTCCACTTTACCTAACAAGCGTTGATCGATCTTTGACATGCCAAGACGATCCAGTGCTTCACGCGTGACATCCTCTCCAATGTCCGCGACCAAATCACCTTCCATGCGAAAAATCTCGGCGGCAGCCTCCCTGTACTCGTAGACGGCTTGAACGACAAGTCTCAAGGAGGCCTTCTCGATTTCTTCCAGCCGACCAAGATCATCGGCCAACTCATTGGGATCAATAAGCATTGTCAGTCAACTCCTGGTTGCGATTCGTCGGCGGGCCAACTCGACATATTGTGCCTGAAGTTCGATCCCAATGTACTGACGCTCTTGCTGGACGGCAGCTATGGCAGTTGTTCCACTGCCCATGAAGCAATCCAAGACAACATCGCCAGGATCGGTCAATAGACGTATCACGCGCGTCGGCAACTCCACCGGAAATTTTGCTTCGTGATCATCATTAGCTCGCACCGAAGGAAAGGTCCAAACCGCTAATGAACCCCAAGCGACCCATTCTTCGGCAGATAGTCTCTGTCGGTCATACTTCGTGATGCCAGGCTTCCAGAAGAAATAGAGATACTCAAACTGATCCACAGACTTATATGATAAGCTGTGCCAACGCGAGTTCTCCCAGGCAGCATCCTTAACCCAGATTCTCCGATCGTATGTGTAAAATCCGGCATCCAGCGCCCATTGCTCCACAAGGCCACCGACGATCTTGACTCTGGATTGCGGCTCATGTTTGCCACCGCGAATGTTATTGCCATTAAGCCGCCGATCGATTGTCTGCTCGCTACAGCCAAGCAGTGCAGCGATCTGATAACGGCTAGCAGTGGGATGCGCGGCTTGGGCGCGAAGCACATCTTCTCTAGTTACCTGCGATCGTCGCCTATGCACGGCCTCTGCCTGGATTTTCGGCATCGCTGAGTCTTTGAAAACGAGAATATCAGCAATGTTCACGACCAGAAATCCGCCCGGTCGGATGATAGGGAAATGAAGCCGAATGACAGTGGCAAGGAGGTTCTGCCAATCATCGAAAGTAAGACCAGCCTCATATTCCTTTCCGACGAAGTAAGGAGGAGACCAGACACTTAAGGCAATACTGTTGGGTTCGATCTGGGTGAGAAGCTCTCGGGCATCACCTGCATAGATCTGATTTGGTTTGAGATAGCTGCCTGCGCCATTGCCGCCAGGATAGAGCGCACGAAACCTCACTTGTAGATCCTTGGGCAACCGCTCGATGTTGAAGTCGGGTTGGCCACCCTTAACGCTGACCGGCATCGCGCCGATCTCAGCGTCAGAACCAGGGAACCCAGTGTACAGTGCCATTTGGTCTTTCATGACGTCAGACATAGACAGCTCACATCAATCGTAGTCAGGTAAGCGAATTATACCATGCGCACCGAACCAATGTCCATCAACCCGCGGATCATATCCAGGCTGACTTTGTCGTCCATGTCGCAGAAGCGCCCGATCTCCGCGAAGCCGTGCTTCCGATAGAACGCCACCGCCCCATGATTCGCGGCGTAGACGCC
>CAZYHE010000604.1:0-3310 GCA_964647225.1 uncultured Anaerolineales bacterium | reverse complement strand
TCGGCTGAACTCAGTTTGGTGTCAGGCTGAGGCTGATTTTGAGCGCCTCATCCACACGACGCATGATGGAAGCATCGAGTTGCCCAACATAGCGTTCAAGCCGCTGTTTATCAATGGTTCTGATTTGATCCAAACGAATCGCGGAATCACGGGAGAGGCCAGATTGACCGGCTGAAATACGCACCTCGGTGGGAAAGGGTCTGATCGGGAGGTTAGTCGTTAGCGCAGCGACAATCACTGTGGGAGCAAAGAAGTTGCCCGTGTCATTTTGAATGATCAGCACGGGACGATAGCCCGCTTGCTCATGGCCTACGACTGGGTCCAAGTCAGTGTAATAAATCTGCCCGCGCCGATAGTCTCGAGCCATCTTATTCCTCCCACGGTGCGTAGCGATCCCAGGCTTCTTTCTCGGCGACGAAGAACTCTTGAGCCATCTGTCGGCTTTCTTCAGCGCGATACAAATAACCTTCTTTCAGCAACTCGCGCAACTCCTGGCGCTGCTGTTCGGCGAAGAAGAATTCCATAGCTTGGCGGATCAGGGCGCTACGGCTGGTGTTCAGGCGGGCGACCGTTTCATCTATTTGGCCGAGCAGGGTCGGCGGAACGGTGATCATAACTTTCTGCATCGCGATCGTAGACATACAGACCTCCTTCAATACCGGTTTCTATATCGCAGTATAGATTCAACGGGACTTTTTGTCAAAAGGAATCAAGCATGGATCTCTTCAACCAACCACTCAAACCCATCAACCTCGGCCTGGAGGGCTTCCGGGAGAGCCTGGCCGCCCAGGGCGTGGACGCCGTCGCCGTGGACTGGCGGCCGCCACTGGAGGGCTACTTCGAGCTGACGCGCACCCGCGCGGGCGCGGACATGGACGCGGCCAACGCCGAGGCGGTGCGTCGCATCTGCGCGGGGCGGCCGATGCTCGTGGGGATGGGGATCGCCTGCGAGGTGATCCCCGGCTTCGCGCCGACCGGGAAGGCGCGCATGTTGATCACCCACAGTGGGCCGCCCATCGAGTGGCCGCGCATGTGCGGGCCGACGCGCGGCGCGATCATCGGCGCGCTGATCTACGAGGGGCTGGCCGAGACGCCGGAGGAGGCCGCGACGCTGGCCGCTTCGGGTGAGATCGAGTTTGCGCCGTGCCACCACTACAACGCGGTCGGGCCGATGGCCGGGATCATTAGCCCTTCGATGCCGGTCTTCATCGTCAAGAATGAGGCCGCGGGCGACCCTTCGGCAGGCTCAGGGCGCGGGCTAGGCACGGGCGCTGAGCTTGCCGAAGCGCGCCCTTCGACTGGCTCAGGGCGCGTGTTGGCTTATGCCACGCAGAACGAGGGGCTGGGCAAGGTGCTGCGCTACGGCGCATACGGCCCGGAGGTGATCCGCCGCCTGAAGTGGATGGAGACGGTGCTCTACCCCAGCTTGCAGGCCGCGCTGGCCGTGACCGGGCCGATTGACCTGGGGGGGATGTTGGCGCGGGGGTTGCACGTGGGGGACGGGTGCCACAAGCGCAACAGGGCGGGCACATCGCTCTTCATCCGGGCCGTCGCGCCCGCGCTGGTCGAGGCGGTGCATGACCCGGCCACGGTCGCGGCGGTGCTGCGCTTCATGGATGGCAATGACCACTTCTTCCTGAATCTCTCGATGCCGGCGATGAAGGCGATGCTGCTGCCCGCCGAAAACATCCCCGGCTGCACAGTCGTGACGACGATGGCGCGCAACGGCACCGATTGGGGCATCCGCGTCAGCGCGACCGGGCCGCGCTGGTTCACCGCGCCGTCGCCGCTGGTGCAAGGGTTGTGGCTGCCCGGCTACACCGAGGCAGACGCCAACCCCGACATCGGCGACAGCGCGATCACCGAGACGGGCGGCATCGGCGGCTTTGCGCTGGCGGGCGCGCCAGCCATCGTCCAGTTCGTCGGCGGCGGGCCGGCCGACGCGCTTAACGCCACGCTGGAGATGTACGAGATCACCGCGGGCGAGCACACCGCGTTCACCATCCCCGGCCTGAACTTCCGGGGGACGCCGGTGGGCGTGGACGTGCGCAAGGTGCTGCGCTCCGGGATCACCCCGCGGCTGAACACCGGCATCGCGCACCGCGAGCCGGGGATCGGCATGGTGGGCGCGGGGCTGGTGTCGGCGCCGAAGGGATGCTTCGTTGCGGCATTCGAAGCGTTGGCCGCGCTCTAAAGTCTATCCGAATGACCGTAGCATAGGGCCTTGTGCCCGCCAAGACGCCCACAAGGGGCTACACTACCATTTTTTGGAAGATTCTCGGGAGGAATTTCCATGTCTCGACCTCTGCTCTCGATGTTCATCGAACCCGACCCGGCCGAAGATGAGCTGATCTTCGCCCAGCAGCTCGGCGTGGACTGCGTCTACACGTGGGTCAGGCCGGAGCAGCGACACTACGAATACCTGGCGCGCCTGCGCGAGCGCGTCGAAGCGCACGGCATCCGCCTCTACAACGTCGGCAACATCGCGGTCGCCAAGAACGACAAGATCCACCTGGCGCTGCCCGGCCGCGACCAGGCCATCGCCGACTTCCAGGCGTTCGTGCGCGACCTGGGCCGGGCGGGGATCGGCGTCACAACCTTCACCTGGGAGCCGACGCAGGTGTGGAGCTCCGCGCCGGGGGAGACGCGCGGCGCGTCCGCACGCGGCGTGGATCTGGATGAGATGCTGCGCCGACCCAACACGCATGGCCGGGCGTACTCCGAAGACGAAATCTGGGCGAACTACACCTACTTCATCCGCCAGATGATGCCCGTGTGCGGGGAAGCCGGCGTGCGGTTGGCGCTCCATCCCAATGACCCGCCGTCGCCGCAACCGCTCGGCGGCATCCCCTGCCTGATCCACAGCTTCGACACGTACAAGCGCGCGTTCGCCATCGCGGACAGCGTTGGGACGGGCAAGGCCGCGCTCGGCATGGAGTTCTGCTGCGGCTGCTGGCTGGAGGGGGGCGCGGGGTTCGGCGACATCTTCGCGGGCATCCGGGCCTTCACCGCCGAGGATCGCATCCTGATCGTCCACTTCCGCAATGTCACCGCGCCGCTGCCCGTGTTCACCGAGACGTTCCTCGACAACGGCTATGCGGATATGTACGCCATCATGAAGACATTCGTGCAAGCCGGCTATCGCGGGACGATGATCCTCGACCACTCGCCCAAGTTCGTAGGCGAGTATGCCAAGGGCGGCGGGACGGCGTATGCCATCGGCTACATGCGGGCGTTGATGGAGCGGGCGTTGGCGGAGTAGGGCTGGGAGCCATCCACAAAGTGCGGGGGCGCCAGCCGGTTTTCCTCA
>CAZYHE010000603.1:0-3333 GCA_964647225.1 uncultured Anaerolineales bacterium | reverse complement strand
CCGAACCTGCGCAGTTCGACCTTCACCTATCAGCTTCAGGACAGCGAAACCGATTTCCACGACGGGCTGGAACGCAGCACGATGGATGCGGACTGGCAATATCTCGACGGCGACGGCCCGAAGTGGGGCGATGCCGGTCACACCTGGAAAGCGGCCGAGCCGGTGTACATCACCAGGACACTGCGGTCGGAGGCGGGCATTCCATTCGGCCAACCCGGCATCAACCGGCGTCTCACGCAGTTTTTGTCGGAAGCGTTCGCCATTCCCGAGCAGAACTGCATCCTCGGCGTGTGCACCGTCTGGACCAACCGAGACAGCAGGCACTTCCCGCTGCATGATTCGCTGGTCTTCGACGTCTTTCCGGCTACGCTGGATGGCTTCTACGATCTGACATGTGATGCGAGCGGGTGCCGCCAGTCATGGGGGGGTGGGCCTTCCAGCGCAGGCATCCAGTTCCCGGTGCTGCGCGACGCCGACGGCGACGGCCTGCCCCGCGGGGCCGATCCCGACGACACGCGCTGGGATGCCGATCTCGACGGCCTGAGCGATGTCTTCGAGCGCCAACATGGGAGCGATCCCGACAGCCGCGACACCGATCAGGACGGGCTGGGCGACTACCTGGAAGTGCTCGCCGGCACCAGCTCCGCTCGTCCCGATACCGACGGCGACGGCCTGATGGACGGCCAGGAGGTCTACCATCGCGACGAGTTCGACCAGGACTCCGACGGCAATCTGACCGAGTGGCTGGGCGGCTGGGATCTGGTCTACGCGCTGAACACCGACGGCTCCGCCAGTCATTCCTGGGTGTGGCCCGACCCGTTGGTGCCCGATACCGACTTCGACACCCTGATGGACTCGTTGGAGAAAGTCTACGGCCTGAATCCAAATGTGCCATCGCGCAGCACGGTGCTGACGCTCCAGTCCGCGGTGTCGGAGCCGGCGGCCGGCGGCGGGTACGTCACCTCAGACCACATCCTGATGGCCGGCCAGACCTTCAACTACACAGCCACCGTCAAGAACGAGCTGATGAATCGCTACGCCCAGGGCCTGCTGGACACGCGCTTCCCCAGCGCAGCGACAGACACCAGCCTGCCGCCGCAGCCGTTCGTGCTGCAGCCACTGGACGCGCAATCCCTTGCGGGCGACGTGGCGGTCAAGACCGGTGCGGCCAGCGGCGTGTATAGCTTCACGCAGATTGCCAGTGCCCGGATCACCGACTGGACCGAGCTGGCCAACGGCGCGTGGGGCTGGTATCCGTTTGAGGGCACCTATGCCGACCGTTCCGGCAGTATCCCGCCGCACGATGGCGTGTGCTCCGGCTGCACCATTGATGCCGCCGGCCGCTACGGGGCGGCCCTGAGCCTGGCGGGCAGCGCGTACTTCTCCAGCGATCTGGACCTGCCCGAAGACGCTTACGGCATCTCATTGTGGTTCAAATCGAGCCAGTTGAGCGGTGGGCTATTCAGGGTGAACGATGGGCATGGCGTCCAGGTCAACTTGAACGGGGGCAAGATCTGCAGCCGGGTGCCCTATCTCAACGGCACGACCGCTGCCACCGATGTGGTATGTTCTTCCGCCTGGAACTACAACGACAACGCCTGGCATCACGTGGTGCACACGATGGGCACGTTTGGCGACGGCAGCACCGGCCAGCGGCTGTATGTCGACGGCCTGCTGGTCGGCGCCGGCGCCAAGACCGCAGCTTCTTACCCCAATCACGGCGGGTTGGTGCTCGGGCAGACGTCCGGCGGGGGGCGGTTCACCGGCCTATTGGACGACGTGCGCCTCTTTGGCGCCGCCCTGGCGGCCGGCGAGGTTGCCGCCCTGTTCAGCCAACCGGTGCTCTACCTCACCTTCGACGAGAGCAACGGCTGGGCCGATCATTCGATGTTTGCCAACCAGGTGCGCTGTGCCGATAGCCGCTGCCCAGCGAGCACCGGCGGGGTGCAGTGCCAGGGGATGGGCCTGGACGGCAGCCAGTTTGTCTCTGTGGATGCCAATGCCAGCCTGGACCTCAGTAACGGCGCGTTCACCTTATCAGCCTGGGTGCGGCCGGACGCCCCGGTGGAAAGCAACTGCATCGAGTACTGGGACGATCCCAATTTCGCGTGGCGGGTCTGCACGCGCTACGAGCCGCAGGGCATCCTGGGCTGGAATAGCGGCCGGGCGGCTGCCTATCCATCCCTGCAACGCGTGACCACGCATGCCAAGAGCGTGGCGGGTTCCAACGAACACCGCATCCGCTTCGGCTTTGCCGATGCTTCCGACTGGATCAACTACTGGGAAAGCGGCCCTGTATTGACCGAGAATGCCTGGAACCACGTGGCGGTGACCTTTATCAGCGGCACGGTGACGCTCTATATCAACGGCCGGGAAGTGGGGCACGACGCCAGCATCTTCGCCGGCAAGACACCCGCCGCCACCAACCAGCTTCAGATCGGCCGCAGCAGCCACACCGGGACGCTGCAGCTCGAGAGCATGTTCGTCCTGGAGGAACACGAGACGGCCAAATCCGAGCTATGTGTGGCCGTCGCCGGTACTGAGGTGTTTCATGCGAGTGTAAAGGCCAACAACGACACCGACGATGATGGCTACGTTGATCCCTATCCCTTCAGCGTCGGCGCGCTCGACTTCACGAGCAGCGCGGAACTGCAGCTATGGGAAGATGACAAGGGCGCCACCTGCGGCACGGGGCCTGACAGCGGCGACGACCGGATCCTCACGCAGACCTATTCCACCGACGGGCCTAACACGTCGCACCCGAAGGATTCGCCCTACAATATCCACCAGACGCAGATCTACTTCAACGGCGCCGTGGATGGCTATTTCTTCCGGACCTACCTGAATGACTCGGCGCCTTTCGATGGCAGCCTGGATGATGTGCGCATCTACCGTGAGGCGCTGGACTCGGCAGCCGTCGAGGACCTGTATGCGAGCGGCACCGCCGCCCTCCACCTGCGGCTGGACGAAGCGCCCGGTGAGACGAGCTTCCGCGACGTGCTCGGGCAGCATAACGGCACCTGCAGCGGGACGTCATGCCCTACGGCCGGCGTGGCGGGACGCATGAGCCAGGCCCCGCTCTTCCGCCCCGAGCAGGGCGACCACATCGCCATCAGCAGCTTCGGCGACTTCCAGCAGGCCAGCGTCAGCGCCTGGGTCTATCGCAGCAGCGGGACCGGCGACACGCAAGCGGTCTTCTCGTACAAAGAGAGCGCGGACTGCGGCTTTGCCCTTGACCTGGCGAATTCGTATCCCACCTTCCGGGCGAAGGTAGGCGCCGCCTGGCAGCAGACGCAGCAGGCGGTGGATGTGCCGGTCAATACCTAGGTGCAC
>CAZYHE010000602.1:1837-3338 GCA_964647225.1 uncultured Anaerolineales bacterium | reverse complement strand
CCGGTCGAGATCAATGCCCGGACGGCGAGTGCGGCCAGAGCCCTGGTAATCTGGCAGGAACCCATGCCGGCAACAGCGTGACGGGATATCAAGATGTCGGTAGACTTAACAGCCATTGGGCTTTAGCCGGTTTCTCACGTTAATCATCCAACCGGCTGAAGCCTCCACACCGGGTCGCTCTCATTGCTGTGGCTGGTCTCCTGACCGAGCCATGCCCCTTACATCGCGCCCGGCCGGCCGTGGCATTGCTTGAACTTCTTGCCGCTGCCGCAGGGACACGGATCGTTCCGGCCGGCCGTGGCGAGGGCGGCCTTCAGCTTTGCCTCTTCCGCGGCCATGAGCTGCATAATCTCGGCCGGCGGGCGCTGGCGGCGTAGCAGGTCGGCCATGATGCGCATCGGCCGATCTACGTGGGCGAAGAACGCCTTGTAGCCGGCGCAGAGATAGTTCAGCCCTGGCTCGCCGCCTTCGACACCGCTCAGGCCGGGATCCGGCGTCAGGATGAAGCGGTTGCGCGGGCACTCGCCGTGGCAGGCGAAACGCACTTCGCACTCGCGGCAATAGCGGGGCAGCGTGTCGCGCTTGTCGGTCCCGAACTTGCGCTGCTTGTCCGATGCCACCAGCTCGAGCATGTGCGTCTGGGTGATGTTGCCCAGGAAGAAATCTGGCTCGACATAATGATCGCACGCGTACAGGTCGCCGTTGTGCTCCAGCGCCAGCGCGTTGCCGCACGTCTCCGCGAAGATGCACAGCGCCGGCGCCGCGCCCACCCACGAGGCGAGCGCGGCGTCGAACATCTGGACGAAGACCGTGCCCACGTCGCGGCGCACCCAATCGTCGAAGATCGCGATCAGGAAGCGCCCCCACTGCTCGGCCGTCACCGACCGCTCCGTCACCAGGCTGCCCGATTGCGTGTAGAGCGGCCGGCCGCCGTCGCGACGGTCGCCCCAGCCTTCGTTGGCGGTCTCCAGCGATGTCTCGGTGGCGCGCTCGACGATCGGGATGAACTGGATGAACTGGGTTTTCACTTCATCCCGGAAGAAGCGGTAAACCTCCAACGGGTGCGGCGCGTTGGCAGCGTGGACGGTGCATAGGATGTTGAACTCAACCTGGCGCGCTTGCATCAGCCGGGCAGCGCGCATGACCTTGTCGAAGGTCGGCGCGCCGCCCTTGTCCACACGATACGCGTCGTGCATCTCGCGCGGGCCGTCCAACGACAGCCCGATCAGGAAGTTGTGTTCGTGGAAGAAGTCGCACCACGCTTCGTTGAGCAGCGTGCCGTTGGTTTGCAGCGAGTATTCGATGCGTGCGTTGCGCGGCGCGACCTGCTGCGCCAGACTGACCACCCGGCGGAAGAAATCCAGCCCCATCAGGGTCGGCTCGCCGCCCTGGAACGCCAGTGAAACCTCTGGCCCACTCTGCCCCTCGATGATCTGCCGGACATAGGCTTCCAGCACCGCGTCGGACATGTGGAAACGGCTGCCCGGATAGAGCGTCTCCT
>CAZYHE010000602.1:0-1822 GCA_964647225.1 uncultured Anaerolineales bacterium | reverse complement strand
CAGTCATCAGGAGTCAGGAATCAGGCGTCAGCGATCAGGCATCAGGGATCAGTTACCAGTTGTGAATTGCCACGCCCCAACACCCCACGCAGCACGCGTCACGGAATACGCAATACGCAATACTCTTTTACCGCATCGCTTTGTACGCGTTGATCAGCCCGTTGGTCGAGGCGTCGTGCGCTGTCACCGACCCATCGCCGGCCAACTCCGGCAGGATCGCCTGGGCGAGCTGCTTGCCCAACTCGACCCCCATCTGGTCGAACGAGTTGACATCCCAGATCACTCCCTGGGTGAAGATCTTGTGCTCATAAAGTGCGATGAGCGTCCCCAGCGTCCGCGGGGTAAGCTGTTTCAACAGGAAGGAGTTGGTGGGGCGGTTGCCCTCGAACGTCTTGGCCGCGACCAGCAGATCGAGTTGTTCGCCTGTGAAACCCTGTTTCTCCAACTCGGCGCGGGCTTCGGCCGGCGTCTTGCCCTTCATCAGCGCCTCGGTCTGGGCGAAAAAGTTGGAGAGAAGCAGCGCATGGTGCGGGCCGAGCGGGTTGTGGCTCCGTGCAGAGGCCAGGAAATCGCACGGGATCAGCTTGGTCCCCTGGTGGATGAGTTGATAGAAGGCGTGCTGCCCGTTCGTGCCGGGCTGGCCCCAGATGATCGGTCCGGTCTCGTAATCTACGCGCCGGCCATCCCGCGTCACGCCCTTACCGTTGCTCTCCATGTCGCCTTGTTGGAAATAAGCGGCGAAATGCAGCAGATATTGGTCGTAGGGCAGAATAGCGTGCGATTCCGCGCCGAAGAAGTTGTTGTACCAGACCCCCAGCAGCCCCATGATCGCCGGGATGTTGCGTTCGAGCGGGGCCGTGCGGAAGTGTTCGTCCGCTTCGTGCGCGCCCGCCAGCAACTCCTCGAACTGCTCGAATCCGATCGCGATCGCGATGGACAGTCCGATGGCCGACCAGAGGGAATAGCGGCCGCCGACCCAATCCCAGAATTCGAACATGTTGGCGGGATCAATGCCGAATTTCGCCACCTCTTTGGTATTTGTGGAAATCGCCGCGAAGTGCTTCGCCACCGCGGTCTCGTCCTGGGCGGTCGCCAGGAACCAGTCGCGCGCCGAGCGGGCATTCGCCATGGTTTCCTGCGTGGTGAAGGTCTTGGATGCGACGAGGAACAGGGCGGTTGCGGGTTGGATCTGTTTCAGCGTCTCCACCAAGTCGGTGCTGTCCACGTTGGAGACATAATGCATGCGCAGCCGGGGATGCCCGTAGGGTTTCAGCGCCTCTGTAACCATCTTCGGCCCCAGATCTGACCCGCCGATGCCGATGTTGACCACGTCGGTGATCGGCTGGCCGGTGTAGCCGCGCCACGCGCCGGAGCGGATCGCCTCGCTGAAGGCGGCCATCTTCGCCAGCACCCGATTGATTTCCGGCATCACGTCTTCGCCATCTACCAGGATCGGCCGGTTGGAACGGTTGCGCAGCGCCACGTGGAGCACGGCGCGGTGTTCGGTGTTGTTGATCTTCTGGCCGGTACACATCGCCTCCGTCGCCTCGGCCAGGCCGGCCTGCCGCGCCAGGGCAAAGAGCAGGGCCAGCGTCTCGTCGGTGATGCGATTTTTGGAGAAGTCGAATAAGAGGTCGTTGAAACGCAGCGAGAATTTATCGAAGCGGTGCGCGTCTGTGGCGAACAGGTCGCGCATATGCACCCCGTCCACGGCCTGTCGGTGATGGGCTAAATCTTGCCAGGCGGGACGTTGGGTAAGCGGAAGCATAGTGACCATGGGATCTATATCCTCACTCTTGATGTCGTTGAGCGTTTATGCTGG
>CAZYHE010000601.1:0-3338 GCA_964647225.1 uncultured Anaerolineales bacterium | reverse complement strand
CAACCTGGCGATGGATCGCGGGAAGATCGCGTACATCGCGGCCTTGCCGCACGGCGCGCCGGTGTTGGCCGCGATCCTGAACCCCGACACGCCGCCGACGATCGCGCGGCTGGCGCAGCGGTTCGGCGTGGAAGATGTGCTGACGCAGGTGAAGGACGAGACGTTCATGGTCTCGTTGCTCTACTACTTCGGCGTGCTGACGCTGGAGCGGATCACGGCGGAAGGCAAGCTGGTCTTCCGCATCCCGAATCTGGTGGTGCGCAAGCTGTATGTGGAGCAACTGCGGGATCGCCTGCTGCCGGAGTTCGGCGAGCGGGCGGCGATGCGGGCGGCGGTCGAAGCGGTGTACTATCGCGGCGATCTGCAACCGCTGTGCGACTTCATCGAGACGCGCTACTTTCGGGTGCTCGACAACCGCGACTATCGCTGGGCGAACGAGTTGACGGTGAAGATGGCGTTTCTGACGCTGCTCTTCGACGACCTGTTCTACATCACCGACTCGGAGCCGGCGCTGGCGCGCAGTTATGCCGACATGACGCTGATCGTGCGGCCGGATATGCGCAAGTACACGCTGCAGGACGCGCTGCTGGAGTTCAAGTATATCCCGTTGAGCGACCTGGGCCTGACCGGCGCGGCGGTCAAAGCGACGCCGCGTGCGGAGTTGGCCGCGCTGCCGCTGGTCGCGGCGGCGCTGGCCGAGGCGACGCGCAAGGCGACGGACTACCGCGCCACGCTGCAGGCGGTCTATGGTGCGAAGCTGCGCCTGCACACCTTCGCCATCGTGGCGCTCGGCTTCGACCGGCTGGTGTGGGTGAAATTGTGACGGATGACATTCTGGGCTGAAGGCCCTGTTTCGCCCGATCAGCAGGGCCGGGATGCTGTGCCGGGTTATACATCAGGAGGGGGCAAGAATGGACACGAACAAGCGAGCACACAACGGGCCGTATCGCGGCGAGCATCTCAACCATGTCGCATTTCCGCTGGGCGGCATCGGCGCGGGGATGATCTGCCTGGAGGGGACGGGCGCGCTCTCGCACGTCTCGCTGCGCGGGCAGCCCGATGTGTTCCACGAGCCGATGATGTTCGCCGCGCTGTGCGTGGCGGGGCATGAGAAGACCGCGCGCGTGTTGGAAGGCCCCGTGCCGGCCTGGAAGCATTTCTTCCCGTGGGATGGCAAATACGCGGGCGCAGGGAACGGCGGGTCGGGCAAGACCTACGGCCTGCCGCGCTGCGCCGAGGCCGAATTCGCCCCGCGTTTCCCGTTTGCCCGCGTCACCCTGGCCGACCCCAAGCTCCCGCTGGCGATCGAGATCACCGGCTGGAGTCCCTTCATCCCCGGCAACGCCGACGATTCCAGCCTGCCCGTCGCCAGCCTCGAATATCGCTTCACCAACACGCGCCCTGAGCTTGTCGAAGGGCCAGTGGACGCTTCGGCCAGCTCAGCGCCCGTGGCGGCGCGCCCTGAGCCTGTCGAAGGGCTTGTCGAAGGGCGGGTGGACGCTTCGGCAGGCTCAGCGCCCGTGGCGACGCCCCCTGAGCCTGTCGAAGGGTCTGTCGAAGCGGTCTTCTCTTTCCACGCGCAAAACTTCATGGCGTTGCGCGCGTGGGGCGCAGGGACGGCCGGCCTGGAAGAGAGCGCGATCCGGGCGACCGCGAACGGCTTCACCTTGTGGAAAGGCCCCAGTGCTGAGCGGCCGTGGGATCAAGGCGCGTTCAGCGCGGTCGTGGACGACCCCGCGGTGAAGGTCAACTGCGCCTGGTTCCGCGGCGGCTGGTTCGATCCGCTCACGGTCGCGTGGAAGACCGTCGAAGAGGCCGCAACGCCGGAATCTGGGCCGCTCACCGAGGGCGCGCCGAGCACCGGCGGCAGCCTCTACGTGCCCTTCACGCTGGCGCCGGGGGAGTCGAAGACGATCATCGTGCGGCTGGCGTGGCACGTGCCGCAGACCGAGCTGCGCTACGGCACGGATTTGGCCGTCGCGGCCGAGGCCGGGGCCGGGGCGTGCGCCGACGCTGCGTGCGGCTGCGGGGGCGCACCCAAGCAACACGCGCCCTGGTACGCGGGCCGCTACGCCGACATCGAGGCGGTGAACGCGGATTGGCGCGCGCGTTACGGCTGGTTGCGCGCGGAGAGCACGGCCTTCGCCGATTGCTTCTACGACACCACGCTCCCGCCCGAGGTGGTCGAGGCGGTGGCGGCCAATCTGACGATCCTCAAATCACCGACGGTGCTCCGGCAGGTGGATGGGAAGCTGTGGGGTTGGGAAGGGTGTTTCGACGCCGCGGGTTGCTGTCCGGGAAGCTGCACGCACGTGTGGAACTACGCCCAGGCGTTGCCCCACCTTTTCCCCGACCTGGAGCGCAGCCTGCGTGAAACCGAATTCGGGCCGAGCCAGGATGATCTCGGCCATCAGGTCTTCCGCGCGGCGCTCCCCATCCGGCCGATCGTACACGATTTCCACGCGGCCGCCGACGGTCAACTCGGCGGGATCATGAAGGCGCATCGCGAGTGGCGCATCAGCGGCGACACCGCGTGGCTCCGCCGCATCTGGCCCGCAGTGAAGCAAAGTCTGCGTTATTGCATCGAGACGTGGGATCCCGACGGCCGCGGGGTGCTGGTCGAGCCGCACCACAACACCTATGACATCGAGTTCTGGGGGCCGGACGGCATGTGTACGTCCTTCTATCTCGGCGCGCTGGCGGCCGCGGTCGCGATGGCCCGCGCGGTCGGTGACGACGCGGCGGTCTACGAAATGCTGCTGGCGAAGGGCCGCGCGTTCATGGAGCGCGAGCTATGGGACGGCGAGTACTTCATCCAGCAGATCGTCTGGGAGGGCTTGCGTGCGCCGAATCCGACTGATGCGCCTTCGTTCCACACGCAGTATTCGCCGGAGGCCACCGCGCTGCTGGCGCGGGAGGGGCCGAAGTATCAGTATGTCGCGGCTGTCTCTCGGATGGGGTGCTGGGCGCGTGGCTGGCGGCGTGCAGCGGCGTGCCGGAGTTCCTGGATGCGGCCAAGGTCGCCGGCCACGTGCGGGCGGTCCACCGCCACAACTTCCGAGCCGATCTGACGGAGCACGCCAACCCGCAGCGGCCCACCTTCGCCCTGGGCCATGAGGCCGGGCTGCTCCTCTGCACCTGGCCGAAGGGCGGCGCGCTGACCCTGCCGTTCGTCTACAGCAACGAGGTGTGGACCGGCATCGAGTACCAGGTCGCTGCGCACCTGATGCTGTGCGGCGCGGTGGCCGAGGGGCTGGAGATCGTGCGGGCGGTGCGTGATCGCTACGATGGCCGCGTGCGCAATCCGTTCAACGAGTACGAGTGCGGTCACTGGTATG
>CAZYHE010000600.1:0-3340 GCA_964647225.1 uncultured Anaerolineales bacterium | reverse complement strand
ACCTGCACCTTGTCCACGATGGCGCCGAAGTCGGCCATGAAGCGGGCGTGCAGGATTTCACCGAAATGCTTCAGGTTGAAGCCTTTGTCGGCCGCCGCCTGGCTGATGCGAATCCAGGTGATGTCGCGTTGCCCGATGTGCTGAATGCCCGACGCGCCGTTGACAAAGTAGTGAATCTGGCGTTCCAGCACCGGCTCGAAGTCGCTTTGCATCTTGCGGCCGGCCACCTCGACCAGGATGCCCATGTCCATCGCGCCACCGACCGGGATCTGGGCGAAATCAGGCCCAACCACCTCGATCTTGCCGTCTTCCACCTGATCCATGTCCACCATGCGCAGATACTCGAAGGCGCGGCTGTATTTGCCGCCAAACTCGACGCGCATATCCTTCTTGCGCACCACCTCACCCTCGAAAGCCGAGCCGTAGGGCACGGGGATCGGCACTTCGGCCAGCTTGATCTTCACCCCGCGGGTCTCGATGCACTTTTGCACCAGCTTCTCGGCCCGTTCCAGATCGTCCTTGCCTTCGATCTCGTTGAACGGCATCGAGATAACGTGCTCGTAGGCCGTGACGCCCGTCGGCAGGATTTGCGGGATGCGCGTATCGGCAATGACGGGGAAGCCGTAGTTGATCGCGCCCGCCGCGGCCGCGTACTTGAGATCGTCTACTTCGCCCAACGCCAGCACGAACGCGAAGACGCGCTGCCGGTTGTAGAGCAGGATGTCTTTGGCCTGGCCGCCCTTCATGCCGCCGAAGGTGAGCGCGGAGCGGGTGGCGAAGCCGATGGGGTAGATCGCCGACAGCGTATCCATGCCGAACGGCACGATATACGTGTCGTAGCCCATCTCCACCCCTTCCTCCTGGAGCTGTTGGATCATCGAGCGGCCGTTGGTGTTACCGCAGAGGAAGATCAAGATGTTGCGCTTTTGCAGCTCGCGCACGATCTTGACCGCCACCTCGTTGCTCTTGGCCGCGCCGACGATCGCCGCGAAGCCGGGCATACGGCCATCCACCAGTTGGATACCCCACGCGCGCAACTGGATGTCGTCAATCGGGCCGTTCAGCCGGCCATTGCCGTCTCCAGCCGCGCCATCGGGGCTGGTGAAGCTGCCACCCCCGGCGTGGTAGCCCGTGATCGTCCCTGGCTCCTCGCCATAGACGAAGCGGATGGCCTCGATGATCTCAGCCGACAGCAGCGTCGCCATGCCGGAATCGAGCGTCTCGCCCAGGTAGGGCGTCCAGCAGTGCGCCGACGGCACCGGGTGCAGCAGATCCTTGGCGTGCGCCAGCACCGGCGGCAACTCGCCCAGTTTGGTGATCTCGCGGCCGGTCATGCCCAGGATGGTCGGCAGGTAGTAAGCGGTATTCGGGAAAGCCACCGGCGTCTCCGGCCCCTTTTCGTTCAGGGCCTTGTTGAGCAACGCCTCGGCTTCTTGCGTGATCAGATTCGCGCCACGGATGGCGCGGGTGGCGATGTATCGAGACATGTGTTCCTCCCTGGTATATGGTCACTTGGTAATTTGGTAACTTGGTAGATTGGTGAGCGCCAATGGCGCACGGGCCACCAATCTACCAATCTACTAAGTTACCAATCTACCACCTCACCCGTAAATCTCCGCCATCTGCTGCTCCATCGGCAGCTCGATGAACGCGTTCATCTCGTCGTCACCGGAGGCGCCAAAGCGGTTTGCATCATAGACCGGCAGCTTGAGCGCGGCACGTTTCTTGTCAATGTGCTCTAGCGTCTTCCTGACCATCTCCTCGGCCTCGACCACAAACTCCAGTTTCCCGCCGAAGCGTCTCTCCCACTCCGTGGAGAGGATATCGGTCACCGCATCGGCGAACTCGACCGGGTTGCGGACGCCCATGATGACATACGCGCCGGATCCGACGCAGTAGGCCGCAATCGCCAGCGCCTTCTCGCTCATCCACTCGGGGGCCAGGCCCACGGCCGGGATGTCGCTGATGTCGTCGCCCAGGCCGCCCTCGGTCGCCATCTGGCTGAGCACGGTCAGGATGCGGCTGTTGTCCACGCAGGAGCCCATGTGCAGCACCGGCGGGATGCCGATGGTCTCGCAGATTTCACGCAGGCCGGGACCAACCTTGTCCAGCCCAGCCTCGCCCGTCAGATAGCCGTATTTGCCCGCGGCCAACGCACCGCAGCCGGTGCTCACGATCAGGACGTCGTTCTTCAGCAGCGCGCTGATGACGTCCATGTGCGCCTTGTCCTGCGTCAGGCCGGGGTTGTTGCAGCCCACGTCGGCCGCCACGCCGCGGATGCGGCCGGAGGCAATGGCCTCGTTCAACGGCCGGAACGACTGCCGGTAGAAGCCGCCCAGCATGTAGTTCAGGTATTCGTGGCTGAAGCCCGGCACCACGGCCTGTGCGCTCGACTTGGGGATGCGCGTCTCGCCGCGGTTGGCGTAGTTATCGCACGCGCGCTTCACGATGCCCTTGGCGATGTCCAGCGCATGGTGCTCATCGAACTCGATATGCGTCGCGCCGGTCAGCTTCACCTTCGGGCTGGTGGTGATGATCTCAGTGTGGAAATGGCTTGCGACGCCGGTCAGCGATTGCATGATGCACTGCACGTCCACCACCATCGCTTCGATGGACCCGGTCAGGATCGCGAGCTCCTGGTTCAGGAAGTTGCCGGCCGACGGGATGCCCTGGCGCATCATCACCTCGTTCGAGGTGCAGCAGATGCCCGCCAGGTTGATGCCGTTGGCGCCCTTGCTCTTGGCATATTCGATCATGTCGGGATCCATCACCGCGGTGACGATCATCTCGCTCAGGGTCGGCTCGTGGCCGTGGACGATGATGTTGACCTCGTCTTCCATCAGGCAGCCCAGGTTGACCTCGCCCACCTTGGGGCTGGGGGTGCCGAAGAGGGTGTCCGAGATGTCGGTGGCCCACATCGAACCGCCCCAGCCGTCGGACAGCGCCGTGCGCATGGCGGCGGACAGGATATGGCTGGCGTCTTGGTCGTCGCCCATGTGCGTGCGGTGCATGATCTCGACGACCTCGCGGTCAATGCCGCGCGGGGCCACGCCCTGCTCTTTCCAGATCGCCTGGCGCTTGGCCGGCGCAACCGAAAGATAGCTCAACTGGCCGCGCTGCTGGCCGAACTCGCTGATCGCCTTGTTGGCGACATCCAGCGTCACCTCTTGAACCGTGCGCCCCTTAGTCGGGATGCCGTGCTTGGCCGCGACCGCGTACAGCTTGGCCTCATCGCGGACTTCGTAACCCTGGGCCTCGCCCGTCGCGACGGCGTGCAGGGTGAAGGCCAGATCGCGGCCGTGATCGGAGTGCGCGGCCGCGCCCGCGGCGATGGCGCGTG
>CAZYHE010000599.1:0-3341 GCA_964647225.1 uncultured Anaerolineales bacterium | reverse complement strand
AGGTCGCGCGGGAGCGCCTGAACCGCGCGCTGCGCCTCGACGATGCTGTAGCCCAGCGCGGTCAGCGCATCTATCACGGCCGCGTCCGCCTCGGTCAGCGCAGCCAAACCTTCGGGAACTTCGACCGCGCCGACTTTGTCCTTCAGCTCCAACACGATCTTCTGCGCGGTCTTCTTGCCGATGCCGGGGACGCGCGCCAGCAGGTCGGGCTGTTCCTGGCCGATGGCGAGACGCAGCGCATCGGGCGCCATGGCGGATAGCACGGTCAGGCCGAGCTTCGGCCCGACGCCCGACACGCTGATGAGCTTCTCGAACAGGCTGAGTTCTTCTTCGGTGGCAAATCCGACCAGCGACAGGTCGTCTTCGCGGACGACGAGATGCGTACACAGCAAGATCATCTCGCCGACGCGCGCGGCCGCCAGGGTCGGCTGCGGGCACGCCACGCGCAAGCCGATCCCGCCGATATCCACCACCAGGGCGTCTTTGGCGACTGCCCGGATGCGACCTTCAACAGAAGCGATCATAAGGCATCGTCCATCAGTCTGCGCAGGCGCTGGCTATGCAGATGGCAAATCGCCACTGCCACCGCGTCTGCGGCATCGTCGGGCCGGGGGATGTCGTCCAGCCCCAGCAGGACCCGCACCATCTCCTGCATCTGGCGCTTGTCCGCGCCGCCGTAACCGGCCAGGGCTTGCTTGACCTCGGCGGGCTTGTACTCATAGATCGCGAGTTCGGCCTGCGCGGCGGCCAGCAACACCACCCCGCGCGCCTGGCCCACCGTCAGCGCGGTGGTGACGTTGCGGCCGAAAAAGAGCATTTCCACCGCCACCGCGTCGGGGCTGAACTCGCGGATCAACGCGCCGACCTCGCGGTGGATCGCCAGCAGGCGGAGCGGCATCGGCGTGCCGGCCTGGGTCTCGATGACGCCGCAACGCAGCAGGTGCGCTTCACCCGCCGCATCCTCCATCACCAGGCCGTAACCGGTCGTCGCCGTCCCCGGATCAATCCCTAAGATGACCACCCCACCCCCAGCTCACCGCCGCCCCGGCCTCACCCCATCTGGGCCAGCGCCTCGTCTGAGATTTCCAGATTTGCGTACACCTTCGAGACGTCGTCGAGTTCTTCCAGGGCCTCGATCAGATTCATCACCTGGAGCGTGTCGGCCGGCGCGAGCGCGATGTAGGTTTTGGGCAACATCGTCACTTCGGCATCTTCGACGTGGTAGCGCGCATCCTGGAACGCCTGGCGCACGGCCTGCAGATCGGACGGCAGGGTGTAAATCTCGGCCGTTTCCTCGCCGAACTGCACATCCTCAGCCCCGGATTCCAGGGCCAACTCGAATACTTTATCCTGATTCATCCGGTCGCCCGTCAGGCCGATCAGCCCCTTGGAATCAAAAAGCCAGCCCACGCTGCCCGACTCGCCCAAGTTGCCGCCCCCGCGCGTCAGCGCGCGCCGGATTTCGGAAACGGTGCGGTTGCGGTTGTCGGTGACCACCTGCATCAAGATCGCCACGCCATGCGGCCCATAGCCCTCGTAAGTCACCTCTTCCAGCACCGCGCCGTCGTCGCCGGTGCCCGATCCGCGCTTGATGGCGCGTTCGATATTCTCCTTGGGCATGTTCGACGCTCGGGCCTTGTCCACAATCAGGCGCAGCTTGAAGTTGAAGTTCGGATCACCGCCATCGCGCGCCGCCAGCGAGATTTCGCGCGCCAACTTCGTGAAAAGCTGCCCGCGCCTGGCATCATTCGCGCCCTTCTGGCGCTTGATCGTCGCCCATTTAGAATGTCCAGACATGGTTGCCTCCTATCATCTATGATCGGGTGGGTTGGTAGACCAGGAGACCAGTAGATTGGTAGATTGGTAAATTGGGAGTAACCGTTCTGCCGATTTACCAATCTACCAATCTACCAATCTACCAATGTACCAAATCCACCAATCTACCAGTTTACCAATCTCCCAATTTACCCATTTACTTGTTTCCTCGTCTACTTGTTTCCTCGTCTCCCCGTCTCCCCGTCTCCCCGTCTCGCCGTCTCGCCGCCTCCAAAAACGCCCGGAACAGCGGGTGCGACCGGTTGGGTCGGGAAAGAAATTCGGGGTGAAACTGTGTGCCCAACATCCACGGGTGCAGCGTCGAAGATAATTCGGCGATCTCGACCAGCCGGCCATCGGGCGAAAGACCGCTGAAGACCATCCCGGCCGCGCTCGCGGCCGCCCGGTAGCGGTTGTTGAACTCCCAACGATGCCGGTGGCGCTCCTGGATCACCGCTTGCGCGGCGTAGGCGCGCGCCGCGTGGGTGTCGGGCTGGAGCGCGCACGGGCACAGCCCCAGCCGCATCGTGCCGCCCATGTCCTCGATCCCTTGTTGATCCGGCATCAGGCTGATCACGGGATCCGGCGTCTTGGGATTGAACTCGGTGCTATTGGCATCGGCCAGCCCCAACACATTGCGCGCGAACTCGATACACATCACCTGCATCCCCAGGCACAGGCCGAAGTAGGGGACACGGTTCTCGCGCGCGTAACGCGCAGCCGCGATCTTGCCGGGGATGCCGCGTTCGCCGAAGCCGCCCGGCACCAACACTCCGCCGGCGCCGGCCAACTGCGCCAGCCCGCCCGGCTTCTCCAGCGACTCTGAATGGACCCAGGCGATCTCGACATCGTGATCGAGCGACCAGGCGGCATGGCGCAGCGCCTCGCGCACGCTCATGTAGGCGTCAGGCAGTTCCACATATTTGCCCACCAGGGCAACCTTCAGCGCGGGTTTGGGCTTGCGGATTTGCGCCACCAACGTGCGCCAATCGTCCAGATCGGGCGGCGTTACGCGCAGCCCCAGGCGTTCGGCAATGAAATCGCCCACACCGGCGGATTCCAACATCAACGGCACTTCATAGACGCTCTCGGCGGTGTAGGCCGGCACGACCGCGCGCGCCTCCACATCGGTGAACAGCGCGATTTTCTCGCGCACGTGATCGCTCACCGGGAAGTCGGAACGGCACACGATCATGTCTGGCTGGATGCCGACGCTGCGCAGGTCGCGCACGCTGTGCTGCGTGGGTTTGGTCTTCAGTTCGTTGCTGGCCGCAATGTGCGGCAGCAGGGTGACGTGGATGTAGAACGTGTTGTTACGCCCCGCATCCATGCGCACCTGGCGGATTGCCTCCAGGAACGATTGGCCCTCGGTGTCGCCCACCGTGCCGCCCACCTCAACGATGACCACATCGGCGTTGCTGTGCCGTCCGGCCTCATAGATGCGCTTCTTGATTTCGCTGGTGACATGCGGGATCACCTGGATCGTGCCGCCCAGGAAATCGCCCCGGCGTTCACGCGCCAACACA